>CAYMTB010000007.1:0-35440 GCA_964393225.1 uncultured Syntrophorhabdaceae bacterium | reverse complement strand
GGAGTAATACACTAAATGTTTGAAAAAAGTGTCTCATTTTCATTGACATATTCCGAGCCATGCGGCAAAATCATAATTGTTAGATGAAAATATTACTGCCTGTTATATGCATATTATGCGCCTCTTTGTTTATTTGTAATCTTGGGTCGAGAGACTTCTGGGCACCCGATGAAGGCGACTTTGCAGAAATTGTAACAGAGCTTAAAAACGACCTTACCGTACCCCATCTCAATGGAACGCCCTACGGCGAGAAACCGCCATTATTCTATTATATTACCTATGCATCAAAGAACATTCTATCCTTCACAAAAGATGAAGTTTCCATGCGATTTTCTACTGCCGTCTTTGCCATCGCCGGAGTAATATTTTTTCTTCTCACAACATGGAAGTTCTTTGATAGCAAAAACGCCATGTTTTCCTCGCTCATCCTCTTGAGTACACCTCTGTATTACTGGCAGGCCAGGTATCTTCAGGTTGACATGATCTTTTCAGTCTTTATCGCCGGCAGTCTTTTATCCTTCTTCTGGTCTTATCACACCGGAAAGAGGAGTTTCTTTTACCTGTTCTTTTTACTTATGGGTTTTGCCTTTATGACCAAAGGACCGCTTTCAGCAATCCTCATTTTTCCCGTTGTTTTAGCATTCCTGCTTATCGAGAAAAACTTGAGGACAATCAGGGTCCTGGATATTGTTATCGGAGCCGCAATACTCATTGCCGTGATCCTGCCATGGTATCTGATAATCTACTTTAAAGAAGGAATGCCATATCTTTATGAAAATATTATCCGGCAGAATTTTGTAAGGTTCTTTGATGCCTGGAGCCATAAAAGGCCCATATACTATTATTTTACCACATTGCCATTGGACTTTTTCCCCTGGAGCCTTTTTTTGCCATTGGGAATTTATACGTGTATTTCAAGATTTAAAGAAGACCACAGAATCAGATTTTTTCTCATCTGGTCCCTGTGGATGTTTGTCTTCTTCTCTCTTTCATCTGGAAAGATTAGTAAATACATGCTGCCGATACTGCCGCCTGTTTCTTTGATAACATCGTTCGCGTTTGCGAAACCGGGACATCGTTACAATACAATAATGTTCATATTTCTTTCTATTTTATTTTTATTTATGGGGATTCTTCTCAGTTCCTACAAAACAGCATTTTATCCTGAATTTTTCCGGGAGCGTTTATTCATCGGCATCCTCTCTATAATATTAGCCATATCAATATGCTTTTTTCTAAAATCCAACAAAAAATCGTATATTTTCCCTGCTGTTTTTTGTTTCATTGCATGTTCATACATGGCAGCAAACATATCCATCTATAAAAAATGGAATTTCTATAAATCTCCAAAGCCTTTGGCCGAAAAGATAAAACCATTCCTGAAAGACGGTACCCCCTGGGTTTATTACGGGAGCATGCGGGGCATTTATGTTTATTATATCGGGAAATATGCTATCCATGTGGACGAACACAGTGTTGCCGAATTGAAAAAATTGGAACATATGGAAAAATTCTATATACTAACGCGGAAAAGGGATTATAAAGAGTTATCCGACTCTCTAAGCGGCGTTCGTACAATTTTTGAAGAGAAAATCGGGGATACACCAATGGTATTTTCGTTGCGTGAAGAAAAAATATAGGGCATTTACTTGATGAATAATCGCAGGTCAAATATAAGGCATTTACTTATTATTCTTCTCTTTTCGTACGTCTTCTTTTTTTACGGTATGGGCGAATATTCATTAAAAGAACCGGACGAAGGAAGATACGCAGAAATTCCGCGGGAAATGATAGAACTTAACGATTACACCGTACCACACCTTAATTATGTCAGGTATTTTGAAAAACCGCCCCTTTTTTACTGGGCAGTTGCCGCCTCATATAAACTTTTCGGAATCAATGAGTGGTCCTTCAGATTTGCAAACGCCCTTTCTGCCTTTCTATGTGTGCTTGCTCTATACTTCTTTGTGAGACGCTGGTTCGGTGAACGTGCCGCATTCCTTTCATCGATAGTGCTCATCTCTTCATTCGGGTTTTTCTCTATGGCACGAATAGTCACAATCGACATGTTTTTTACACTATGGCTATCATTGTCTCTCTTTTGCTTTTTGGGATACTACAGAGAGAAAAAACCTTTTTTTATTTATTTTTTCTATGCGTTTCTCGCGCTTGCAACGCTTTCAAAGGGTATTGTCGCTGTTATCCTGTTGATCATCACTATTATTATTTTCCTAATAATTGAGAAAAAAACATCTTTTATTAAAGAAATGCGGATCATAAAAGGCATAATAATTTATGGTGTTATAGCGCTCCCATGGTTTATAGCAATCTCATTAAAGGAAAGTGAATTCTTCTATTTTTTTGTTATCGATCAGCATTTCCTAAGATTTTTTACATCAAAGCACAAACGAACCGGTTCTCTGTTTTATTTTTTACCGGTTCTGGCAGGCGGCATGTTCCCATGGTCGATACTTATACCGAGAAGCATTATAAGCCTCTGGAAAAGGAGTGAAATCAGACTTTTACTTATATGGAGCTGTATAGTTTTTTTATTCTTCAGTGTTTCGAAATCTAAATTACCCCCATACATTCTACCTGTGTTTCCTCCGCTGGCTATTGTTATTGGTTGTTTTTTTGATGATATATGGGACCGGGCAGCAGAAATAACATTAGAATCTGCAATCTATATAATAATTTTTATTCTGTTCGCAATTACCCCTCTTCTTTTCTGGAACACCACCGTAATCGGATTGATATCACAAATATCTGCAGATGCAATGTATGTTTTTCAAAGTCTGAAGGTAGCTGTAATATGTGTTTCAATTTTATCCGCTATCATTGTATTTGCATTATTCTTTCGCAGATTTATAACATATGCTTCCCTTTTTTTGATACTGTCCTCATTCTCATTTTTGTTCGTAGGTTTGCTGATGGTGCTTAACATGGAAACAATTGATTCTCTCAACTCAACGAAGGGGTTGAGCGGCACTATTAAACGTAATATTCATGAGGGAGATTTGCTTATCAATTACGGGACATACGATCAAACACTCCCATTTTATACAGGAAGGAATGTTATAATTGCCTCATATAAAGGCGAACTCGAAATGGGTTCAAAATATGACGATGCTAAAAATATCTTCATTAGCGAAGATGATTTTATAAAACTTTTTAAATCAGAAAAAAGAGTGCTTTCCGTATTAAAAACAAAGCGTTTGAAGACATTAATGGAAAAACTCCCTGAAAATATCACAATAATTGATTATCAAAGCGAAAGGTGTTTGATTAAAAACCGTTAATATGTTATTATATTCACAAGCAGGTTAATTCTTATGGCATTTTGCTTTGAGTATTCAATGTATTTAACAAGTTGAGGTCAAAATGAGTAACTTCTATGATAAGCTTTCTGTAAGACAATTAAGAAAAGATGATTTAGACGCTATTGTAGAGATAGATACCAAGGTTCTCGGTGAGACAAGGAGAGATTACTGGGTAACTAAAATCATCAAAGAGGCCGAAACAAGACCACCTGACGCCTCGCTTGCATCAGAGATTGATGGAAAGGTCGTGGGGTTTATTCTTGGTGAAGTGAGCGGCTGGGAATTTAAGGTTCCCAATAACATAGGATGGATCGATACTATAGGCATAGACCCTGATTATCAGAACAGAGGTATTGCAAAAGTACTCGCCAATGCCGTAATAACAAATTTGAAAAGCTATGGCGCGGATACTATATATACACTTGTTAACTGGAACGATTGGGACCTTCTTCAGTTCTTCCACGCAATGGGATTTTCACGAGGCGACATGATAAACCTCGTATTAAAAGTCTGATAAAACATATCAACTGCCAATCTGGAATACGTTTTCGGCAATCAGTTTTTGTCTATTTATTCTTATCTGGTTCTTGATTTAACAGTTAATTATTATTGACTTACCGGATTATCCCTTGCTCTCGACAATCTTCAATTTCATTCGAGGATATACTTTATCATTCTTCAGATTGTTCGCTGCCCTGAGGCTTGAGACATCTATTCCGTATTTGGTGGATATCGAAGAGAGTGATTCCCCTTTTTTAACGACATGAATTTTTACTGATGTTTTTTCCTTTTTATGTGAATAGCTCACAAGCTTTAATTTCATGTTGGGGTACACTTTATTGCTCTTCAGGTTGTTAGCTGCCCGGAGGCTTGACATATCAACACCGTACCGACTGGATATTGAAGAGAGCGTTTCCCCTTTTTTAACAACATGATAGGTTTTAATTTCAAGTTCCTCTGGTTTGCCTGGCGTGTCCGGCTTATCCGGTTTATCTATACTCGCTTGATTAACAACTTTTGCATGTTTTTTTGCTGCTGCCTGTTTTTCGGTTTGTTTTGAAGGCTTCTCTGATTTTTGAACAATTGATTCCAGCACTGACTGACCATTAAACCGCGGTATGCCGACAACCATTCCCGGCTTAATCTTCATATCTCCTTCTGCATAATTTACCAGTTGCATATCTTCATAGCTCATTTTAAACTTTTTCAATATTCGTGCTAAGGTATCACCTTTCTTTACCTTGTATGCTGAATAGCCTGTAATTTTTTTATCACTGTTTAATACAGCCTCCAGGTTCCCGTTAAATTCATTTCTGTCGACGGTTATCGGTAATTTGACTTCATAATCATCAATATCCGGCGGCGTTATGCCGCGCAGGATTTCAGGGTTAATGGACCTCAAGGCGCTTATATCGAGGGATGCTGATTTTGCTATTGCCGTGAGGGGTGATCCTGCAGGAACCTTCACCTGTGCAAATCGTACAGGCTGATCATATGAGATGGCCCCGAAACCAAATTTTTCAGGGTCTTTCGCAATGATTGCAGCAGCGATCATTTTCGGTATGTATTCCCTCGTTTCCCTTGGAAGGGTGTTATATTTAACGATTTCCCAGAAATCATTTGTATTGTGTTTTTCCATGGCCCTCTCGACCCTTTTTTCTCCTGAATTATATCCGGCTGCCGCGAGATACCAGCAACCGAACTGGTTAAAAAGGTCTCTTAAATACTTTGTAGCGGCCACAGTAGATTTTTCCGGGTCTCTCCTTTCATCTATCCAGTAGTTTACCTTCAGACCATATCTCCCGCCGGTTTCATAAATGAATTGCCATGGTCCGCTTGCAGCTGCAGGAGAATAGGCCTTCGGGTTAAAACCGCTCTCAATCATAGCAAGGTAAACAAGGTCCTCAGGCAATCCCTGTTCTTTTAAAATTTCTTTCATTATAGGAACATAATACCGTGACCTTTTCAGCCAGTTCACGAAAACCTTTCTTTTTTCTGTGGTGAAATATTGAATGAAGTATTTTACGGCATCGTTAAAGACAATAGGGATGTCAAAATCTTTATAATAATCGCGATCGATAAGCGATGAAATATCGTCATCATCTTCAGAAAATTGTGTTATGCCTTCTGATTTAATGTTCCATCTTTTTGCAAGCTTATTCGTCTTTTTTGTACTGTCACTCTTCTTTGTTTTAGCTGAATCAGGTGCAGTATCTACTGCGGAGGCAATCTGTACGACTTGCGGCAGGTCTTCTTTTACCCCGGCAGTTTTAGTGGTTGTGCATCCATTTACAACCAGCGAAAAGAAAAATAAAAAAAGAACAGCAACCTTTCTCATGCTGCCCCTGTTATTAGCAAGAAACATACCAAATAGCCCATTATTGATAATAGAAATTAACCCTTCTCCTGTCAATAAAAAAATGATATTTTTGCATATTATTTCAATATCTTCCCAATCAGTCCCCTATAACCATTGGCAAATTCGAATGCGTTCATCCTTTTCCTGTTCTGTAATTGAACTTCTCTCACAATAATAGCGCCATCGCCCGTTTGGACAACAATACCATCTTTGATTGTTTCCAGAACCATACCCGGTAATGATTTCCTGCCGGACACAAAGATTTCTCCGTCGAATACCTTCAAAAATACTTCATCCAGAAAGGTATAGGCTGTTGGCCAGATTACAAAAGCCTTAATCTGCCCTATAATCTCTGAAGAGTTTTTACTCCAGTCTATCCTGCCCATCTCTTTTGTAATAATCTGTGTAAAGGTTGCCAGTTCATGACGCTGCTCAGCGCCCTCTATCATACCTTCAATTTTAATGACATCCATAATATCAACGAGTATTTCGGCTGACCTCTGTGAAAGTCTTTCTGAAAGTGTATGAAAATTATCTTTTTCAGCAATAATCATATTTTCCTGATATATAATATTGCCCGCATCCATCTTTTCGTTCATATTGATGAGGGTAATGCCTGTCTTCTCATCCCCCTTAAGGAGCACCCATTGGATTGGTGACGGCCCCCTGTACAAGGGAAGCAAAGAAGGGTGAATATTTATCGCACCCATCAAAGGAATATCCAGGACCCTACGCGGTATAATAAGTCCAAAAGAAGCAACTACGAATAAATCAGGGCTGTAATCTTTTAAAAGCTGGGCAGCCTCATCCTTGAAAGATGCAATCTCTATAAGCGGTAAGCCTAATTCCTTCGCTGTTTTTTTTATTTCATTGTCTTCAAGCAGATATCCCCTTCCCTTTGGCTTTGCCTTTTTTGTAATTACTGCGGAAACCTGAGAAGAAACAGATTTCAGCGGAGGAACGGAAAAGCTTGAAGATCCGAAAAAGATTATATTCATTTGTCTTTTTTAACGTATTTTTTCTTAAAAAGGTTCCTCTTAACCGGACTCAGATAATCAATGAAAAGAATCCCGTTGAGGTGATCAATCTCATGCTGAAACGCCCTTGCCATGTGGCCGTCACATTGCATCTCAAATGGCACTTTATCGATGGTCATCCCTTTAACGGAAATTTTCCCGGCCCTCTTAATATATTCATAGAACTTTGGAAGGCTCAAACACCCCTCTTCTGCAATTTCTTCTTCTTCACTTCTAACAATAACAGGATTTATAATAGCAATTGTCTTATTACCAATATCGCCTCTTTTCTTTTTATCGCTTTCTTCCTCCAGCACAATAAGTCTTACAGGCACACCGACCTGATTTGCAGCAAGGCCCGCGCCATGGGAAAGACGCATTGTCTCAATCATATCTTCTGCAAGTTTTATTGTTTGAACATTTATATCATCAACGGGTTTTGCAATCTTTCTAAGCACCGGATCCGGATATGTTCTGATTTCAAGCAAAGCCATTAAATATTAATAAAACAAATTACGACTTCAGTCAACTTTATAAAGGCGTCTGAAAGATGAAAATGTGAAAGGAGCGTATAGCATTTAGCGTAGAGCGTTTAGTTGAACTTCCCGAAGTTACGAGTTTGAGAAGCTTAGAGGTTGCGCGTAACTTAGTATCTTCTCAACTTCCTATCTTCAGCGCTTTCCCTCCACGCTCAACGCTATACGCTATATGTTAAAAGATAGTTGACTATTACATTGGTAAAATGATACCTTTGAATATGTTTGGTCTTGGATTTCCAGAGCTTATAGTTATACTTATTATTGTTGTCCTCATCTTTGGGGCTGGCAGGATCTCCGAAATCGGCGGGGCATTGGGTAAAGGTATAAAGAGCTTTAAAAAATCGGTTAAAGAACCCGACGAAATTGATGTCACCCCATCAAAAAACGATAAGGATAAAGAAAAACCAGCTTAACAGCCGTCGTGGATCAGAAAATATTCATAGGTATCGGATCCAATATCGGCAACAGCCGGGGAAATTGTCTAACAAGCATTAAAACCATCTCAAAAGATAACAGAGCAACGCGTATCTCCTCTTCTTCTCTCTACCTTACATCACCTGTTTCGGAAGTCAAGCAGAGAGACTTCATTAATTGTGCGATCTCCCTTGAATGGAAAGGCACACCGCTTGAATTGCAGAGTTTGTTGCAAAGGATTGAGGCGAGCATGGGGAGAACGAGAAAAATAAAAAACGGGCCCCGTATTATCGATCTGGACATATTATTGTTCTCAGACCTTATATTGAGCAATCCACACCTTATAATACCCCATCCGGAACTGCATAAAAGAAGATTTGCCATTATTCCCTGCCTCGAAATAGAACCTGAGATTATTCACCCTTTATATAAAAAACCGCTTAAAAGCTTTCTCTGTGAAATAGTGGAAGAACAAATGTGCAAAAAGTTGCCGCTTGATATTTGAATACCTAACGCGTTATATTGACATATAGCAGCAAGTACCTGTATAAAGAAAAGGTGAAAACCTTAATAATTCAAGACAATATAAGTTTTGATAAATTAAATTAAAAGGAGCAGATAATCATGCCGGAAGTTGATACATCTGAAAAGGAAAAACAGTTTTATGTGGATATTCCAGCCAAAAATGAACCTTTCTTTTTGAAAGGCTGCAACAATGTAGACTGGGGGATGAAAAACCGTCTATCCAGAATATTTAATCCCGAGTCAGGCAAAACAGTCATGCTGGCAATCGACCACGGATATTTTCAAGGTCCGACTACAGGACTGGAACGTGTAGATGTGACTATCCTGCCGCTTTTGCAATATGCAGACACCCTGATGCTCACACGGGGCATACTCCGGACAATTATCCCCCCCACCTTTGACCGGGGAATAGTACTGAGGTCAAGCGGAGGGCCGAGCATTTTAAACGAACTCTCAAACGAGCAGATTGCAATTGATATAGACGAGGCAATTCGTTTGAATGTGTCAGCTATGGCTGTCCAGGTCTTTATCGGCGGTCAATTCGAAACTCAATCTGTGCACAACATGACCCGTCTTGTAGATATGGGTAACCGCTATGGTATCCCTGTACTGGGTGTTACAGCGGTAGGAAAAGAAATGGCCAGGGATGCCAAATATATGAGGCTGGCTTCGCGAATCATTGCAGAGCTTGGTGTCACCTATGTAAAAACCTATTACGTAGAGGAAGGGTTTGATACGGTAGTTGCCTCATGCCCGGTACCTATTGTTATCGCGGGGGGTAAAAAACTTCCGGAGCTTGATGCCCTGGCAATGGCTTACAATGCTATTCAGGATGGGGCAGCAGGAGTGGATATGGGTCGTAATATTTTTCAATCTGAGTCACCTGTTGCCATGATTAAGGCGTTGAGAAAGGTCGTTCATGAAGGAACAAAACCAAAAGAAGCGTATGATTTCTTCTTAACAGAGATGAATGAAGTCAAACGAGGATAGTTTAATTATGCGCGTGGGAATGTATTACAATAACAGCAAGGTCGAAGTAGAGGAACTTCCGGTTCCCGCGGTCGGCAAAAAGGATATTCTTGTTAAGGTTATGGCAAGCGGCATATGCGGCAGCGATATTCTGGAGTGGTACCGCATTAAAAAAGCGCCCCTGGTTCTTGGACATGAAGTTGCCGGCGAGATAGTTGAGGTTGGTGAAGAGGTTACAAAATTCAAAAAGGGGGACAAGGTGTTTACAACACACCATGTTCCTTGCAATGAATGCCACTGGTGCCTGACGGGTCATCAAACTGCATGCCAGGTTTTCCAGACAAAGAATAATTTCGACCCGGGCGGTTTTTCAGAATACTTAAGGATCTCAGGGAAAACTATTGATACTGGAACTCTTCTCCTGCCTGACGAGATGTCCTATGAACAGGGATCGTTTATTGAGCCTTTAGGAACGGTAGTCAGAGGATTGAGGGCTATTGCCCTGAAACCCGGCGATACCATTCTGGTTCTTGGCTGCGGAATTGCAGGCCTGCTCATGACCAAGCTGGCCCGTGCTCTGGGCGCCGGGAGGATTATCGCAACTGATATAGATGATTACAGGCTGGAAGCAGCAAGGAGATTCGGCGCGGAACTGGCTGTCCGCGCAGACACAGATATACCCGGCTGGATAAAAGAGTTAAACGACGGCCGTCTGGCTGACAAGGTCATAGTGTGCACAGGGGCGTTACCTGCTGCGCAGCAGGCATTGGAATCAATTGACCGTGGCGGAACTGTTTTGTTTTTTGCAGTACCAAACCCGGGAGAAACACTCAATATAGATTTCAATCCTTTCTGGAGGAACGATATAAGTCTTAAAACCTGTTACGGTGCTGCTCCCCTTGACAATGTTCAGGCCATGGAGCTCATCAGGGCCGGGAATGTTGATGTTAAAGACATGGTTACACATAGATTCAGTCTGGAAGAAATTGCAAAGGGGTTCAAGGCTGCCGGAGAAGGCAAAAACTGTTTGAAGGTTATTGTAAAGCCGCATAAGAAATAGTTAAAAAAGATTCGGACGCCTTGATTAAGCATCATGGTAGGACGGCAAAAGCTCTGGCCGGTGCTCCCGATCCACCTTTAATCGCCATGGGGATAACATATAGAATTGTTCCCTTTACTGGAAGTTTGTCCAGGTTGGCAATATTCTCCAACCCAAGTTTGTTTGCGCCGCAAATAATGCGGTGAACCCGGAAGTCTTGTGACTTACCGTAATCAATGCTCGGTGTATCAATGGCGATACCCTTGATGTCCCGTTCCTTTGTCAGAAACTCTGCAGATTCCCGGGAAAAACCCGGAAAACTCAATTCAGGAAGCGCGGACAAACCTTTTTTATTCGTTCCCAGGACGTGCTTCGGGTCGGGATAAAATTGCGTGCCGATCCCCGTGTACATAATCACCCATGCCCCTGCCGGAATCCGGCCGTACTTTTTCTCCCAGTTTTTAATGTCGTCCACGGAGAGGAGATAATCCTGGTCGCGGGTACATTGCTGTGTCGCGTCAATCTTTACCGCCGGGCCAATCCACTCGGCAAGGGGAATTTGATCAATAGTGCGTCCATTTTTTGCAAAATGAACCGGCGCATCGGCATGGGTTCCGCCATGTTCTGAGGCAGCATAAAAGTTTGCAGTATACCAATAACCCCGTTCCGTCATTCCCTGGTATTCTGTGGTTAATTTAAATGGTGATGCGTTCGGCCAGTAAATCGTATCTCCGTCAAAGGCATATGTCATGTCCAGGATACCGCCTTGGTCCCCGGCGACACATACAGGCCAGGACGCATTCATAATCATTACCGTTATATACACTGCCATTAGAAGAACTCTCCCAGTTTTCATTCTTGTATCATGCCTCCTATTTTCTCTGTTGTCCAATGATACAATCCCTCTGTTAGTTCACGGTTCACAACCATTCACAGGTGATTAGATGATTGGAGGTTTAGCCAACCCTCAAACCTTCTAATCATCTCTTTTTTCTGCCTTCCATGCCTTTCACAATTCTAAATTCTAAATTCTAAATTCTTGTCCGCCTTTCATGCGGTTATCAATAATATCTATAGACGAATTTTATTCCCGATTTTTCTCTTCTTGCCTTGAATCATGGGTGAGGATACCGTCAGGCTGTTTTCTAAACAGACTCTTCAATTCAACGCCTGTCCAGTCCTGAAAACCGGGGACTTTTACCCAGAGCTGCAAAGAAGCAGGTACGGCAATGACCTGATATGTTGTCCGGTATGGTATCTGCATGCTGCCATCGACAGGCCAGGTGGCACCGCCTTTATTCATGGGGGTATCCAGAATCTCCTTCATCACTCCGAGATTGATTTTACCCTTTTTATCATGCCCCAGGGAAAGCAGGTTTTTCCATCTCCGGACAGTTTCAAAACCTGCCTGGTCCTGTAGAACAATCCCCCATGAGGGATCTGTAAAATGATTAGTCGCAACCAGCAGCCCTTCTGCATCGGCGTTTCTCCGGCGATGTTCAAAGGGCGTCCATTCATAGGAGACTCCCCGCAACTTATCGGCTGCATTTATAATGAAGGTAAAGTCTGTTCTGGTCGTATTAATAAAAGCGTCCATCTGATCCAGGGAACCATTGTCGTTGAGGGAAGCCAGCAGATTTATTATGGCCGGCACACGGTTATCATATGTTAGGGCGCCGCCGGATGGGAGGCCGTTATTGAGCTCCAGAAATATACCTTCTGCGTTCAAGCCGGTTGTAGCGTAAATCACGCCGGCAAAGGTGATAATGGCGTTGGGAATTCCTGAATCAGGATTGAAAACGGTCACGGTGAGGTTTTGTGCAAAATCGGCATATTTCTCAAACCAGTCATAATTCCTTCCCGCAATGAGCGGTTGATTATTTGTATATTCTCCCCAGGCAATAATTCCCGCGCATCCTGGCATCGCACCGTAAAGTTCGATTGCATTCAGCATAATCTGTTCTTCCCGGGAAAGCCCGGAGGTTTCCACCATGCCATTTATGATGTCTTTAAAGCGCTGCGGGTAAAACCGGTACAAAGACATTGCGGTCTTTTTCATTTCATCTTCAGAAAGGCCTTTGCGCTGTTGAAAATAATCAACAATGGCATTTTTATACAAGCCTTTCAGTTCAACGCTCAACAGACATCCATACTGACGACCCATCTGACGATAGCTGCCATGAAGAGCCAGTATATTAATTTTGCCGCTCCGGTAAAGCGTGCCCCCTTCAAAAGATGATATCGATTTTAACACGGCTGACCCCAGGCATTGGTTTGTGAAGCCGGATAATCAGCTGCAAAAAAGGGCGTAAAAACCATTATTAAACGGATGCAAATCTTCATATCAAATCCTCAACTTAAAGTACTTCCTGCTTACTTGATGTAATGAGCGCCCCGGCTCATACGGTTTTTGAATGCGGATTGAGCCACCATGAATGCCGTCCTGATTCCGTTTCTAAGATTGATCACCATAGGAACAATTCGTGCCCTTCTATAAAAATCATCTATCCTGTTCTTAAGATAGCCGAGGTCCGATTTTGCCCTCTCCAGTCTCTTGACTGTCCTTATAATACCCACGTAATTCCACATTGTTGATCTGATATTCACCCAGTCCTGCTGAATAAGCGCCGGATCAACCTCTTCTTCACGTTCAGGGAAACGCCAGGGCGGGATTTCAGATTCTTCATACGGTTTTTTATCATCAAAGCGTTCAGCTATATGCTGAGCAGATCTTATTCCCCATACCAGTCCTTCAAGGAGCGACGTGGAGGCAAGCCTGTTTGCGCCATGTATGCCCGTTGCCGTCACCTCCCCGGCAGCATATAGATTATTTAGAGATGTTCTTCCCCAGACATCCACCTGAATACCTCCGCAGCTGTAGTGAGCGGCAGGCACAACCGGAATGGGCACCTTCTGGATATCAATGTCAAGGGACAGACAGCGTTTATAAATAGTGGGGAAACGTTTCTTGATATTGATATCCGTATAGGAAGCAATATCAAGATAAACATAGGAATCACCTCGTTTTATCATTTCTTCATATATTGCCCGTGACACCTCATCTCTCGGCGCAAGATCGCCCAGCGAAGAATATTTGTCCATGAAAGGCACATCGTCTTTTGTTTTAAGTTTTGCACCCTCACCCCTCAATGCCTCTGAAATAAGAAATCCGTCGGCGTCTTTATGGAAAAGGCTTGTTGGATGGAACTGAATATACTCCATATTGATCAGTCTGGCCCCTGCCCTGTCGGCCATTGCAAATCCGTCGCCTGTTGCGCTGGAAGGATTTGTGGTGTGGAGATAGATTCTTCCGAGACCTCCGGTTGCAAGAACAGTATAAGTCGAGAATATCCTTTCCACATGCTCGCTTTCGTTATTCAGCACGTATGCGCCTATACACTGCGGCTCCATATAGAGCGCAAGGGGACTGGTTGAATGATGCGGTATGGTAAGGAGGTCTACAGCGGTATAATTTACAAAAACCCTGATTTTTTCCATCTCCAGTACCTTTTCTACAAGGGCTTCTTCAATGGACTTGCCTGTAGAATCCATGCAGTGGAGTATCCGTCTGCGCGAATGGCTTGCCTCCCTTGCATATTCATATCCTGTCTCCTCAGAACGGGAAAACGGGACACCCACCTTTTTAACCAGAAAGGCATCCACCAGTGACGGTCCTTCGTGGGCAAGTACTTCAACCGCCTCAAGGTTTGAAATCCCGTCCCCGGCCTGCATAATATCATTTATAAGGTATTCCGGGGAATCATCCTTTCCCATAGAAACGATTCCACCCTGGGCATAGTATGTGTTCGATTCCTCAAGGGTTGACCCCTTTGTGATAATGATTACATCAAGTCCTGAATCTGCGGCGGTAATGGCAGCCGAAAGTCCCGCTATGCCCGAACCGATAACGAGGACATCACAATAATGCTTGTTGTCTTTATTCATTTTATATAATCTCCAGCATTCTTTTTAAGGCCAGCCTCGCATGTTCGATATACGTTCCATCCACGAGAACCGGATTGACAGCCCTTCCTTCGGCCAGATCTTCAAGCACACGAAGGAGTTTTTCCGGCGTAATCTTTGCCATCTCCCTGCAGCCTGAATCCAAAAGGGGAATAATAAGTTTATCCGGGTTTTCTTTTTTAATCCTTTTTACAAAGTTAATCTCCGTTCCAATTGCCCAGCTTGAACCAGCGGCAGATTTTTCTACAGAATTTTTAATGAAGCTCGTTGAACCGGACAGATCCGAAATGTTAACGATATCAGGGGTACATTCGGGGTGTACAATTACCTTTATTCCTTCATATTGCCTTCTTATCGCTTCTACATGGGACGGTAAAATAACCGTATGAACGATGCAGAACCCTCTCCACAAGAAAATCCTTGCATTGTTCATGGACACTCCATCCCTGGTATCGTCGGCCTCATAAGGATTCCATAAGAACATTTCATTATCGGATATACCCATTGTGTATGCTGTGTTCCTTCCAAGGTTTTCATCCGGGAAAAAGAAAGGAACTGCATTTCGGGAAAAAACATATTCCATGACCTTTCTTGCATTGGCTGATGTACACACAAGCCCTTCGTTCCTACCGCAAAAGGCCTTTAAATCGGCATTCGAGTTAACGTACACAACGGGAATAATCCTTTTTCCCGTCTTTTCCAGGGCAGCCCATGCCTTCTCAACATCATCTATGTTCGCCATCTCTGCAAGAGGGCATCTCGCTTTTGTTTCCGGATGAAACACCACCTGCTCAGGGCTACATATGATTCGCGCCATTTCGGCCATAAAGGATACGGAACAGAAGACAATATAACGTGCATCTTTCTGTTTTGACGCAGCCTGGGCAAGCTGCAGAGAGTCGCCAACAAAATCGGCATATTTCACAATGTCGTCGTGTTGATAGAAATGTACCAGTATAATCAGGTCTTTACCTAATTTCCGTTTTGCAGCATCTATCCTTTTCAGTATTTCCGTTTTCGCTGGTTGCTGTTTATTTATCATCTACAAAACTCCTTCGTGAAGCAAGCTTATATCGAGCGATTTGAAAGAATGTGTTAATGACCCTACTGAGATAAAATCCACACCGGCCTTTGCGATTTCCCTTATTTTTTCCAAGTTTACGTTACCGGACACTTCAATGGGAATTCTTTTGTTCACGAATAAAACTGCCGTCCTTATCCCTTTTGCATTCCAATTGTCGAGCATTATACGATCAACATCTTCCCTTAATGCCTCTTCTAACTCCACCATGTTTTTTACTTCTATCTCAACAGGCACCTTTGATATATCGCGGATCTTCATCACTGCATCTCTTATGGAGCCCGCAGCAGCTATGTGGTTCTCTTTAATAAGGGCCATTTCACCGAGATTGCCCCTGTGGTTATAGCCTCCACCCATTCTCACCGCATATTTTTCCTTTTCCCGGTGGCCCGGGGAGGTCTTTCTTGTATCAAGTATCTTAGCCCCGGTACCTTCAACGGCCTCAACAAACTTCCCCGTTAAAGTGGCTATGCCTGAAAGTCTTTGCAGAAAGTTCAGGGCAACCCTTTCACCAGTCAATATCGCACGTGTCTTTCCTCTGACAATAGCTATTATGTCGCCCTTCTTCACATGCTCCCCGTCTTTTTTCAATTCTTCATATGCCAATGCATTGTCAAGCTCCACGAAAACTTCTTTTGCGATGTACTGGCCCGCAATAATACCATTCTCTTTTGCAAAAATTCTGGCCATTGAAACATGCATTTCCGGCACTATGGCATTTGTGGTAATGTCCCCGGTACCGATATCTTCTTTCAGATAATATTTTATACTGTCTTTCATGGAATCATTTATTATAAGGTCGTACATAAATTGAGTCAATCAAAGACTGCAATTCTTTTAAAATAGTTTTGTAATCATGCTCAATATATGGCATATCTATATACAATCTCAGATTCAAAAATAAATTTCAGCTTTGTCAAAAAGTGTAAATACGGAGGTATAGATATGAAATTTTTTATAGATACAGCAAACATTGAAGAGATCAAAAAAGGGCTCGAAATGGGGCTTGTCGATGGCGTCACGACCAACCCTTCATTGCTCTCAAAGGAAAAAAAGGATCCGCAGACAGTAATTAAAAAAATCTTATCCGTTGTAGAAGGGCCTGTAAGCCTCGAAGTTGTGGCCACAGACTCCAGGGGTATGGTAGAAGAGGCAAGAAAACTGGCAGCACTGGGTCCTAATGCCGTCATTAAAATTCCCATGACCGAGGAAGGGATCAAGGCAGTAAAAACACTCTCGCAGGAAGGCATAAAAACCAACGTGACATTGATATTCCAGCCTGTTCAGGCGCTCATCGCTGCAAAGGCCGGGGCAAGTTATGTAAGTCCCTTCATCGGGAGACTCGATGACATTTCCCAGAGAGGCATGGGCATTATTGAAGATATAGCAACAATCTATTCAAATTACGGTTTTGAAGCAGAGATCATCGTTGCAAGCATCCGCAATCCCGTTCATGTCCTTGATGCAGCGCTCATTGGCGCCGACATAGCCACCATACCCTTCAATGTCCTCTCGCAGCTCATCAAACATCCATTAACCGACATAGGGCTTGAGAAGTTTTTGAAGGATTGGCAATCGATAAAACAGTAAAGAAGGCAAGCAGTTGAGAGGAGTAGATGTTTAGAGGAGTAGATGTGTGGCCAACCTTCTAACCCTCCAACCTTCTAATCATCTACACTTCTACACTGCTGTTTTTTACAGGTTTTTCCTATTGTCTATCGAGCTTTTTATAGTCAGCGGGTCTATGTAAACAATATCTCCGCCCACAGGAATGCCTGAAGCAATTCTTGTAATCTTTACATCAAGCGATTTGAGTATCTCGCTTATATAATGGGCTGTTGTATTACCTTCTATATTGGGATTGGTCGCAACAATAACTTCCTTGATCTCTTCCTTGATAATCCTCTCATGCAGTTCTTTTATCCTCACATCATCGGGGCCGATACCCTCTATAGGATTTATAACACCGTGAAGAATATGGTATTTATAATGACCGGGATTGGCCGATTCCACCACCATCATATGTGATGATTCCTCGACAACACAAACAATAGACCTGTCCCTCCTGGGGTCAGTACAGATTACGCAAGGATCAACATCCGTAATATTAAAACAGACACTGCAAAGTTTTATTTTTTCTTTCACATCAAGAAGACTGTTGGAAAGCTCCGATATATAGCCCCCTTTTGAATTGAGAAGAAAAAAGGTAAGTCTTGTAGCGGTTTTCCTGCCAATGCCGGGCAGTTTTGTCAGGTTTTCAATCAACCGCTCGATTGGCCCGGGGTAGTACATCTAAATTCCAAAGGGCATTTGCATGCCGCCAAGCCCGGTAATCTTTGCCATCTCTTCCTGCATCATATCTTTTGATTTATTTAGACCTTCGTTGATAGCTGCAACAATAAGGTCTTCCAGGAGTTCTTTGTCCTTTTCTTCCCATATTTCGTCGGAAATCTTTAATGAAATAAGATCCTGTTTCCCGTTTACCACACATGAAACCATACCTCCGCCGGATTGTGCTTCAACGGTCTTGTCGCCCATTTCTTCCTGCATCTTTTGAAGCTTCTCCTGCATCTTTTTTGCCTGACTTAATATCTGACCGAAATTCTTTGACATATCCCCTCCTCCTAAAGATAATTAAAACCCATCACACTTTAAATAAGGATTCTGCCTCTTTGACATAATCCTCGAGCATGTCCTTTTTCTTCTCTTTTGCGTCTTTAAAAGTTAATCCCATTTCACTGCCGAAAAATTCTTTCGAATATTGCCTGATATCGTTCCTAAAACCGGCATCTTCTTTAATGAAATTATAGTTTTTGTCAATAAAGGCAACGATATTGCTACCGTCAACCTTAATTTCAAGAGACTGCAGTATGCTGCTTATAAATGGCTTCTTCTGTTTCAGAAACTCAAGAAACCCTTTCAAGTCTGTAGTAAATTGAGGTTCAGGCGGATGCTCCTCCACGCGTTTCTCATAAACCTGCCTAACGGACACATGGTGCTGCTCCGCATGGTGCTGCTCCGTGTATTCGCGCTTGCCAAGACTGTCAATCATTTTCTCTACATCCCTCAGTTTAGAGATGTTATAGAGATTGATATAGAGTATCTCCAGGGAAATCCTCTGGAAAATACCTTTAAACATGTCCTCCGACCTCAGCATATGGTTCAGCATATTCTGAATCTCGTAATATTCAATGCCTTTTAACAGTTCCGCTATTTTATGGTATTCTTCCTCTCCCATATAAAAAAAGGGAGGGATGCTGCCGTATACCTTAAGTATCATCATGTTTCTCAGATAAGATATAAGGCCTTCGTATACCTGATAGGTATCGTAACCATCATTCAGTGTCTTCTCAATAATCTCAAGTCCGGCTTTCAGATCTTCGTCCAGAATGGATTTGATGAGGTCATGCAGGATTTCCCTTTCTACAATACCAATTACACTGATAACATCCTTTTCGGATATATGGTCACCGCTATAGGCAATAATCTGATCCAACAGAGACTCGGCATCTCTCATGCTCCCGTCTGCCTCGACTGCAATATGACTGAAGGCGCTCTCATCATATCTTATCTTATCTTCAGGGTCGTCGCAGATCATCTTTAACTGATGTACTATCTCCCTCTCCGAAATCCTCTTGAAGTCAAAACGCTGACACCTGGACATTATCGTGTAAGGAATCTTCTGCGGTTCTGTGGTTGCAAGAATGAAGATATTGTTTCCGGGAGGCTCTTCGAGGGTTTTAAGAAAGGCATCTCTTGCCTGCGGTGTCAACATATGTGCCTCATCGAGGATGTACAGTTTGTAAGTGCCCTTCATGGGCATATATCTGACGGTTTCAGTAAGTTCTCTGATGTCGTCAATCCCCCTTGTTGATGCAGCATCTATCTCAATAACATCAACAAAACTGCCGTTATCGATTGCTTTGCAGTTTTCACACATACCGCAAGGCTCTTCTCTTGGCCCGCCAATACAGTTCATCGCCTTGGCAATGATCCTTGCAAGAGAAGTTTTACCAACACCCCTCGGGCCGGTGAAGAGATAGGCATGCGCCACTCTGTTATGCTTAATCGAGTTTTTTATTGTTGTGACAATATGAGGCTGACCCACAACATCTTCAAAACGCTTTGGTCTCCACCTTCGTGCAATGACAGTGTAGTTCAAGCTGGAATACCTCTTGTGAAATGTGAAAGACAGTTGAGTAAGTTGAGTGGGTTGAGTAAGGGAAAGGGGTAAGCCTCAATCCTGCCGAAGGCGGGACAAGGTGAAAGAACAAATGTGTTTGACTTCTGACGTCTGACTTCTGACGTCTGATTTCTATATTTCAATTCTGCATTCATAATTCTACATTCTACATTTTAAAGAGCCAGGCTACCTGCGGCACACGGATCAGTTACTACCGCTGCTTCCTTCCGGACCTGACGGGGTTTATAACCTCCACGTTGCGCAGGGCCTGGCAAATTTTTTCACAATTTTTATGGCGGAGAGACAGGGATTTGAACCCTGGGTGCGCGTTTTAGCACGCACACACGATTTCCAGTCGTGCTCCTTCAGCCTCTCGGACATCTCTCCGGGTTATATTTTATATCATACTCGAAGTGGCATGTACAAGGCAATTCACAGCTGGTTAGATGGTTGGATGATTGGAAGTTTAGCTAACCCTCTAACCTTCTGTCTTTGCTATTCACTATTCCCCTTTCACTTTTCACTCGAACGTTATATATCTATAATTGATGCATAAAACAAAAATCACCCGCTTGATTATCTTTGTATTCGTTGCCGGCTTCGGCGGGATTGCTGCGCAGACGATACTTCTAAGGGAATTACTCATCCTCTTTTCCGGGAATGAGTTATCGATAGGTGTAATAATCGGCTCCTGGGTCATATGGGAGGCCATCGGTGCATTTATAGGCGGCAAATGTAACCGTAAAAACAATCCTGAAATACTCGTATTTTCAGTAATCCTCTTCTCGGCGTTATTCCCAGCGAGCATCTATTTGACCCGTATCTTTAAAGCTATTCTTTCCATCCCTGCCGGTGTAGGTGTGGGACTTTTCCCTGTCTTCTACTCTTCTTTTCTCATCCTTCTCCCGACAGGCATCCTTCATGGTTTCTTTTTTACCCTGGCGTGTTCAATCCACAATCAACTGACCGGCAAAGGGGCATCGTCAGTAGGGAAAGTATATTTCTATGAGATGCTCGGAACGATAGCAGGCGGTATATTGGTAAGCTATCTCTTTATTCCATATTTCAACTCATTTCGTGTTGCCCTCGTTGTAGCCTTGCTGAGCACAGTATCCTGCATGATTTTCATGTTGCATGTTATTAAAGAAAATAAAACAGGGCAATCAGCCGGGAGAAAAACAGGATTGTTTTTATTTACCCTTTTACTCTCTGTTTTTACTTTCATTGCCTTACTGTATGATATTGATGATACGCTCCATTCAGCCTCAATCAAAAAACAATGGCCGCAGCAAAACGTGGTCTTGTATGAAAATTCCGTCTATCAGAATATTGTCGTCGTGAAAAACGATGATCAATACACCTTTTTCACTGACGGTATTCCATTCATCACCACACCCGTACCTGACATTGTCTTTGTGGAGGAATTCGCCCACTTTCCTCTCCTTACCCATCCCCATCCTGAAAACGTTCTCATCCTTGGCGGAGGTGCAGGCGGCCTCATTAATGAAATACTCAAACATTCCACTGTAAAAAAGATTGATTATGTCGAGATAGACCCTGCCCTCCTCACGACAATCAAAAAGTTTTCAACACCACTTACAGAAACAGAGCTGAATAACCCCCTTGTCAGGCTCCACTATACGGACGGGAAAATGTTTCTCAAAGAAACGAAAGACAAATATGATATTGTGTTTATAGGATTGCCCCCGCCATCAACACTGCAAACGAATAGATTCTATACACAGGAATTCTTCACTATGGTAAGGTCCATTTTGAAAACCAACGGGATACTCGCCCTTACCATGCCTGGTTCTCTTACTTACTACAGCAGCGAATTGAAGGAACTCAACACAAGTATCATCGAAACACTCAAGTCCGTATTCGAGTACACCTTTGTTTTGCCCGGTGATTACAACCTTCTTCTCGCTTCTAATTCGGATATAGTGACAGTAATATCCCCTTCCCTTCTCTACAAATCATTGAGCCAACAGCACATAGAAACAAAACTGATAACCCTTCCACACCTCAATTACCGGTTTGAAAAAAGGTGGCAGGACTGGTTTGCCTCTACCCTGAAGGGTACACGTGCTGCAGACGGTTCAAAAGCATCAGTGAACAGGGATTTTTCTCCAAAAGGTCTCTACTATACCATTGCCTATCAGAACCTGCTCTTTTCCCCATCACTCAAGCCTGTTTTTGACGCAGTAGAACGTATCAACTTCACCTCTGTGCTTATCTTCATTACTGCTGTTTTCCTGTTGTTCCTTCTACTCAGGAAAAGGTACACATACATCGGCATCCCCTATGCAATTACCGCAACAGGCTTTACTGTAATGGTTTTCGAGCTTGTTCTGATGTTTGGTTTTCAGATATTTTACGGGTACGTCTTCTACGAAATAGGGATTCTCATCACTATTTTCATGGGGGGTATGGCTGCCGGAAGTCTTATCGTAACCTATCGCGACAGATGGATCGGCGCACAGGGATTATCTCTAATGAAAGTCCTCGATGCTTCAATGGTAATGTTTTCTCTCCTGCTCGTCCTCATATTTTCCTTTCATGAAAAATTATCCTCCATATCGCCTGTTGCCATCCGGCTCATATTTTATATCCTGCTCATAATCTCAGGTTTTTTTGCCGGTATGCAGTTTCCGCTTTCCAATGCAATATATCTGAGTCGTACCGGTCCTGAAGGGTCCGATGATGCTCGACCTGTCGGGAGAACTGCGGGGATGCTTTACGGCGCTGACCTTGCCGGCGGTTGGCTCGGGGGCATCATCGGAGGACTTATCGTGCTTCCAGTACTCGGCCTTCTCCAGGGCTGCCTTCTCCTGGCTGTTCTAAAGGCAACAAGCCTGATCCTCCTGTACACTTTTCCAAGGAAATAATATGATGGAATCATTTATTTAGTGTCTGAGAGCTATTCAGGCTTTCTCTCTTGAGAAAAACATCAGCATCACCGCAGCAATAAGACAAAAAATTCCCCCGGCAAAAAAAGCAGCTCTAAAGCCATCAACCGGTATTTTAAACTCGGAATAAATAGTCTCCAGCACAGCGATACCCATTGCCATGGCGACATTCATTACCGTATTAAATACGGCTGACACACTGCCCCTGTTTTCATCTGAGGCAAAACTCATAATGCAATGATTAATCGGTACAAAAAACATGCCGTAGGAAACAGCAAGCATGATGAGATAAATAACGGCACAGGCGACACCCGTGCCAAGGTCAGCCGTAAACACAAAGCCGGTAATTGAACCAAAAAATATCGCCAGGGCGGATATCTTTTTCGAAGGAAATCTGTTGGTAAGACGGCCGGCATATAAACCAATCGGGATATAAACTACGGAAAATGCAATTAACAGAAAACCCATCTGTTCAGGGATTAATCCCTGTTGTGTCAGATAAAAAGGTAAAAGAAAATTCCCGCCGAAAAACATTAGAAATCCTATCACGGTAGATATAAGCACTATCGCAAATGCCCGCGTGGCAAAAAGCGACATATCCAAAAGCGGATCCTTACATTTTTTCTCGATGGCAAAAAAAGCGACAAAAAAGATAACGGTAAAAAGCTCACAACCTAATATTACAGGAGAAGTCCAGCCGTGTTCGCATCCCATGTTAAACGTATAAATTAATAAAAACAAAGCGGCGGCTGACAGTATAAGCCCCGGGATATCCAACCTTTGTTTCAGTTTTTTTTCCGGGCCTGTTTCTTCAGGGATTACTTTGTGACAAAATATTAAGGCCATTATTCCTATAGGGAGATTGATCAAAAATATCCAATGCCAACTGAAATGGCTGATGATCAAGCCGCCTGCTACCGGACCCAGAAGTACACCTATGGCTGCAGATGTCGTCATAATCGACAAGCCCCATCCAACTTTATCGCGGGGTAAATACAATAAAATGGCAGCGTAAGCACTCACCAGCATCATTGAACCGCCAATACCCTGCACACACCTGAAAACTATTAAAGACAAGAAATTCGGGGATATTCCGCATAAAAAAGAAGCTACGGTAAAAATGATCATACCGAGCAAAAAGATATTTTTCAGCTTGAATCGGCTGCAAAGCTTACCGAACAGCATCACTGCTGAAACCTGGGAAAGAACATAAGATAAGGCAATCCATGAAGCCTGACTGACGCTCACTTTAAATACATTAACAAAAGTAGGCATGGCTATATTGACTATATAGGCGTCAAACCGCACGAAAAAAATACTCAGGGCCAAAGCTAACACAATACTAATATGACCATTTTTAGAGTCCGTCAAATTAGCGCTTTTCATGAATATCTCATCATCTGACGATACAACGTATTGCTGATATTATGCGATGAAGATGAGAACGGTTTTTATTCTACCTTCTTCCACCCCTTGTCCGGATCGAATATTTTCATCGCCTGTGCGATCTTTTCCGTTTCTTTCCCCAGGTTCCTTTCGTAAACCACACCATCCTGATTTACTATAAAAGTCATGATCCCTGAGCTTCCATGCCTGGCAGGATAGGCCACAAGAGCAAAACCGCCTACCATCTTGCCGTTGACCACATAGTCGTAAGCCCCTCCCGGAGCATTCTTTCCCTGAGCTGTAAGAATCTTGTAGTAGTAACCGTGGTAGGGTATAGGTTTGTCATCTGGTCCTGTTGCAGCATAACCTTCCTCCCTGGCAGCCGCAAAGAAAGGCCCCATAGGGCTCAGCTTCTCACCTTCCTTTGTTTCCCAGTAAAGGCCGTCTTTCTTTTCTGGCTCGCTTACAAACTTTCCGGCATACTCCAGAAGTTTATCACCATCACGATCCTTAAGCGCATATTCCCGCTGGGCGTCCACATAGGCCATGCATACCCGGATGACACTAAGCTCATTCTCCCCGATCCTCCTGTTAATAATCTCTTCTCTGCCTTCTTTGGTATTAAAGAACCATGATTTGCCCTTCTTCACAAGAGGGATGGGAAGGGGCCAATCTTCCTTTCCAATATAGAGTATTGCCTTTTTGTCCCCCGTCTTCTCCAGTTTGTTCTTTTCCTCATAGAACCTCAGGAAAAGCTCACGGCTTTCCCTATCGGCAACCTCATCGCCGGAAGAAAGAAGTTCTCTGCTCCCATGTCCGAAGATGGCCTTAAGCATTTTTTGGTCTTTATTTTTTAATGCGCTGACCACGGCTTCCACCGCGGCTTCAGGAGACGAGAAAGACTTCTGCCTGGTACCTGCGGCATTGGCGGGAGAATAAAAACCCGTGAGAATCATCGTGAGAACGAGGATAATCACCGGTGTTAACCAATATATCGAAATATGTTTTCTATGTGAAGTTATTTGAATCATATGCTATTCCTCCTCAAGCGGATATTTGTGAACAGCTTCGGCATCATTCTCACCGGGAATGGCCTCCACCGGGACGACCCGTGTTTGCACCACCGGGCTGGCTTGGTTTATCGCCACCGGGATGACTTGTGTTTGCGCCGCCCGGTTGGTTTGCCTTCGCGCCCCCGGGACTGCTTACGGTTCCGCTTCGGGGCGCAGGGGCAGCTTTCGGGGTAACCCCAGTCTTACGGCTCGCAGTACCCCGGTCACTCTGTGTCTTCACCTCACGGCTGCTGCTTCCTGCACCGCTCATGACAGCGGGTGCTTTCTGCTGCTGTGATGCCTGACGTGCTGCAGTGCTCCTGTCTTTCTGTGCCGGCGGCTGTTTAGCCCCCGCAACATCTCTATGCTCCTGCACACCCCCCTTGTTCCGGGGCTGCTTTGACATTCCAGTAGCGTCCGGAGTATGGCCTCTGACGTCACGTCTCGCGTCAGGATTGCCCTTAGGTGCTTGTCCGTACCGCTGTGCCACATTATTATCCCTGTATGCGACACCTTTCCGGTGAACCGGGTCGTGCTGCCATGTGCCATGGCCCCCGCCGCCATACCGGTTGGCATAAACGTTGCGGTTTATATAGCGGTTGTTGACATATGTGTTCTGGTATATATTGACGGTTGCGCGATGGTGACCCCAGTCGAAGCCACCCCACGCATAACCCCAGGCTGCCCCTACAACTATGGCCAGCCCCAGGGAGATAGCAGCACCCGTTATTACTGCCCCCACCGGATAGTAACGGTAGGGGGGATAGGCGGGATACCACCAGGGACCGTACACGAACATTGGGTCATAAGCGGGCACATATACAACCTGCGGATTGGCAGGCTCAATCACAATAGTCTGGTCCTGAGTCACGACTCTCTGCTGGTCTGTGTTCTGCAGTGTACCCTGGGCCTGCGCTGCCGCCCTCAGTTTCTGAACCGTGGCCATGACCTGCTCTTCCTGGCTTAAGAAGGCGTCTCCCAGTCTCTGCGTCCAGTCGAGTCTCTGATCCATCATCCCCAGCACTGAGGGAAAATTCACCAGTGACTTAACGCTCGGATCCCAGTCCTGCTGATCCAAGGCAGCAGCGAACTGGTCTCCGCTCAAGTTCCGGTTTGCTGCAGCCCAACGATTCGCCGCGACAACCTCTATCGGATAAGTGGAAGCCATCAGCACCTGAATGAGCAGTGAGTCCGGGTAGAGCGCTATCGGGGCAAGCATCTGATCCAATTGCTCCTGCCTAAATACAGGAGGCGCGCTGCCGCTCTGGGCAAATACACCAGGAGGTACTGCCATAAGCAGAACAAGCAGCCATACCAACGTCCTAATACATGTTTTTGCGATCATCGTTTTTCCTCTCTTTCACGTACCACTCACTTAAATAGCCATACGGTGGTACAGATTTTGTCAGGGGGCATTCTTCAGTTATTCAATAATTATTACCACTTTAAATATTTTATATCAAGGGAGAATGACCTGCCTTTTTCTCTTTTCTGCTTTTGTTGTTTTTCTATACAAATCCTTTAAATCTTGATAATATCAAGTCATATCATAGTTTCATTCAGTTAACGGAGCAGGAGCAGGTTTCATGATAAAGAAACGGAGTATATCCGGTCACCTGACCGGGGACATCCTGGGCGGCCTTACAGCAATGCTCGTGGCCCTTCCTTCGGCCATCGCCTTCGGGATCATCGTCTATTCTCCCCTTGGTTCACAGTATGCCGGTAAAGCCGCTGTTGCCGGCATGATCGGTGCGGTTGCACTGGGACTGATCGCGCCGCTTTTCGGCGGCACGCCCCGTCTTATCACGGCCCCCTGCGCCCCCGCAGCTGCCGTACTTTCTGTTTTCGTCGCCCAGCTTGTCAACGGCGGCGCCATTCCATTGAATGCCATCCCCTTTTATGTAGCCCTTGTTGCCCTCCTGGCCGGTATCGTTCAGTTTCTGGCAGGGCGCTTCGGCGGCGGTAAATTCATCAAATATATCCCTTATCCCGTTGTAGCCGGGTATCTGAGCGGCGTCGGAATTTTGATTCTCCTGGGACAATTACCGAAATTTCTGGGGCTGCCGAAAGGGATCAACCTCCTGCAGGGTATTTTACAACCTGCTGTCTGGAACGGGGCAAGCATGTTCGTCGGGATTGTCACCATTTCAGCCATGCTGCTGGCCCCCAGGTTCCTCAAACTTATCCCGGCAGCCATTGTCGCGTTGCTTTCCGGGATCGGCGCCTATTTTGCCCTGGCCATCTCAAACCCTGCGTTGCTGACGCTTACCGACAACCCTTTAATTATCGGGCATATATCGTCATCCGGTATGGAGGCCTTACAAACTGCCATGAACCAGTGGACCTACCTTGGCGGTATCGACGCAAGGGGCTTAGCCATGCTTCTTGTCCCGTTTCTGACCCTGGCGGTCCTTCTTTCCATCGACACCTTAAAAACATGCGTGATCCTTGATGTAATAACCCAGTCCCGCCACAATTCGAACAAAGAACTCATGGGTCAGGGTCTCGGCAACATTGCCTCGTCCCTGGCTGGAGGTATCCCCGGTTCGGGAACCATGGGCCCTACCCTCGTAAACGTAGCCAGCGGCGGCCAGACGCGGCTGTCGAGTGTTTTCGCCGGCGTTTTTGCCGGTTTGGTTCTGCTTCTCCTTGGAAAGCTCATGGCATGGATTCCCCTGGGCGCCCTGGCGGGCGTCCTGATCGTCATCGCGGTGCGCATGCTCGACAAAAACAGTCTGCAATTACTAAAGCATAGATCCACTATCTTTGATTTCCTTGTGATCTTGGCGGTGGTAATCTCTGCCGTCAGTATGAGTCTCATCGTTGCTGCCGGCGTCGGGACAGCGCTCGCAATCGTCCTGTTTCTGAGGGAACAGATCCGCTCCTCTGTCGTCAGGCGTAAATTCTTCGGCAATCAGAAGTTTTCTAAAAAACGCCGCATAACCGCCGAACTCTCCATCCTCGAATCACATGGGAAAGGCACAATCATCTGTGAGCTTCAGGGTCAATTGTTCTTCGGTACAACGGATCAGCTCTTCACGGAACTCGAATCACATCTTGCCCAATGCTCGTTTGTTGTGCTGGATATGAGGCGCGTTCAATCTCTCGACTTTACGGCTGCCAACATGCTCAAGCAGATCCACAACCGCCTCAAGGAAAAGCAGGGCTACCTTGTTCTTGCTTCAATCCCTCTGAATCTCCCTACAGGCCGGAACATCAAAGCATATCTCGCAACCCTGGGCTTTACGGAAACGGGTATGAATCTTAAATTTTATCCGGATCTGGACTCGGCCCTCGAATGGGTCGAGGATGAGATCATTAACACCTCATCCGGCGCCGGCAAGAAGGCCCTCCATGCTCTGACCTTGCCGGACTTCGAATTCTTCTCCGGTTTCCCTGCTACAGCTATGGAAAAGCTCTCCGAAACCATAGCAGAGAAATCATTTCACGCAGCGGAGAAAATTTTTTCCATGGGAGATAAAAGCGATCAGATATATTTCGTCCGTAAGGGGGCAGTAAAAATAGGTCTGCCATTGGCCGGAGGCATAACTCACCATCTCCTGACTTTATCCCGTGGTGATTTCTTCGGCGAGATGTCCTTCCTCGATAAAGGGACAAGGTCCGCTGAAGCTGTCGCGGTAAATGAAGTCATGCTCTACGTCCTCTCACGAAACCAGTTTAAAAAGATTAGTGAGGTCCATCCCGAAATAGCCGGAATCTTTTTTGAACGTCTCGCATACGCCATCTCACAGCGGCTGCGACTGACCAATATCGAACTAATGGCCCTGGAAGAGAACTGAAGGGGAAAGGCAGGAAAAACAGAAGGATAGAAGGTTCGAGATTTAGAGGGTTAGCCAAACCTCCAATCATCCAAACATCTAATCACTTGCGTCCTCTATATTGCTTGTCATTATCTTTCTTCCTGGTCTCGGGATATATCCTGCAAAGAAAGGTCCTCGCGTTCGCTGACCCCATAGCTGGGTCGCATGTTTCGTAAGCATTATCAGTTAACATATTAATATTTGATTCATCCCACCCGTGACCGGGGTCCTTTTTCTCGGGGAACCACCACGCATGCTGGGCGGCAACAACATTCGGATCAATGCCGAGTGTCATCCTGGCACGTTGTCTCGCCTTCCCGCGGGGGGATTCGATGACTACCCAATCACCTTCTTCGATGCCTTCTTTAGCCGCAGTTATGGGGTGAATCTCAACAACAGGGTTTTTGTGAAGTCCGCGAAGCCAGGGTATCTGCCTGTTTTCCGAATGAAAAAAACCGGGCTGCCTTGCCCCTGTTATGAGTATGTACGGATACTCCCTGTATAAATCCGGCGCACTCAAAGGGCTTTCAGGGGCTTCACGGTATTGAGGGAGCGGGTCATACCCCATCTTTTCAAGGACAGTGGAGTACAGCTCAAATTTCCCTGTAGGGGTAGAAAAACCAGCTTCCTCATATTTGCGGTATCTCATTTCGCCCCTTATATAAGCCATTTCATTGAAATCTTTCCATGTAATGTCCATCGGTTTGAGGATGTAATCAAGGGCTTCTTCGAAATTATCCCACCAGAGCTCGCCCTGGCCAACCCTGTGCGCAAGGTCATTGAGCATTTCATGGTCGGAACGGCATTCTCCTATCTGAATAACCTTTCTCCGGGGAAGGATGTAGCCGTGGCGTTTCCAGAAATCGCCAATCCAGTCCATCTCCAGCCAGGTTGCGGCAGGCAATACAATGTCTGCAAGTTCCGCAGTCGGCGTCATAAAGAAATCAGAAACAGCGAGGAATCCCACCTTATTTAAAGCACGATAAACCTCACGTGCGTTCGTGGTGGTAAGAAGGGGGTTTGAACCGATAACAAAGAGCATCTTTACCGGGTACGGCCTTTCTTCCAATACGGCATCCCAGACTGACTTAGGATTTATGATTGTAAACTGTGACGCAAGACGGAAACGGTCACCGCCCAAACGTTTTGCGGACTGTTCATCGGATAACATTGAATTCATCCGTAACTGCGCTCCTGTGACTATCGGGGGCTTCTGAAAAAACACCTGCCCGCCCGGTACATCTATGTTTCCTGTAATTCCCAGAAGGGCGATCAGCAGGCGGTTGGTGTCTGTACTGTTTACCTGCTGTTCTATTGCCACGCCCCACTGGATTGCAGCAGGTTTCGTCTTTGCGAAGAGCCTCGCAGCCTCAATTATCTGCTCTTTTTTTACCCGGGTAACCTCCTCTGCATATTCGAGCGGATATTGCATGACCCTTTCAACAAACTCCGGCCAGCCATGGACGAATGATTCGACAAACTTCCTGTCGTACAGGTTTTCAGTGATAATTACATTGATTATGCCAAGGGCAAGTACAGCGTCTGTTCCTGGACGCAACTGAAGCCAGAGATCCGCCCGGGCAGCCGCCCTGGTCATTCTCGGGTCCACTACGATCAGCCTTGCGCCTGCGTCACCTGCCACAGAAAAAGACTCCCCTTTGTAGCAGTCAGGGTTACTGATAACCACATTATTTCCCCACATGAGGATGCATCGGGGATGCTTTTCGTAATCTATAACAGGATTCCCTCCGCAGGTGATCATGCTTGTGGCAATCCGGGGACCATAGCAGAAATGGGCAGCATTCAGAACGTTCGGCGAACCGAGAAGATTTGCAAACCGATAAATCATTGCACCATTTTCACGGGCTGTCCCGTAGCTGAGGACAATGGATTCAGCGCCGTGCTTCTCTTTGTAAGATAGTATCCGCTCTGCGATTATATTGAGTGCTTCATCCCAGGAGATGCGTGCCCAGTTCCCTTCGCCTCTGTTTCCGATCCTTTTAACCGGATAGGTAAGTCTGCCCGGGTGGTAAACAAGCTGAGCTGATGCAAGACCCTTGCTGCAAAGCGTGCCGTGATTTATCGGGCATGCGGGATCCCCGGCGATCTTTGCCACCCGCCCATCTTTAAGGTAGATGATAACCCCGCATCCCCCGTGGCACATACGACAACAACTCCTGACAGCGGCATCGTAGCCGTAGACCTTCTCCTCGCGGAGGGCGTTGCTATAGGTGAATTGATACATCGTAGCTACCCTTCGTACTTGTGTGCTGTCCTCTTTCCGTAGACACTGTCAGCAGGTATATAGCCGGAAATGAGGGACATGGGGTATATTTTGCATCTTTTGCCGATAATTGTCCCCGGCTGGAGCATGCACTGCCCGCCTATACTGGTCCCGTCACCTATTATTGAACCGAAATGAGTCAATCCAGTATGCAATCTCTTCGGCTCATTATCGATATCAATTCGTATCATAATCTCCTTTCCGTCAAGGCGGTAGTTTGCCGTACACACCATGCCGCCGAGGTTGACATTGCTGCCGATGACGGATGTGAACACATCGTTTTTATGAGGCAGCGCGCTACCGTCCATGAGGATAATCTGCCTTATCTCTGTTGAGTTGCCGATCACGCAGCCGCTCCCGATCATAACATGACCGCGAATATATGCCCCGCTTCTGATAACCGTATCCCTGCCTATTATTGACGGTCCGCGGACGATTGCACCGCGTTCAACACGGCTGCCGGGATCAAGCTGGACATTTTCTTCATCCACCCAGGCACCATCTTCAATAAAACCATGCAGCCCCGGCTGGATGTGCTCACTAACATAGGCAGGTATGAGCGGTATGATATCCCAGACATGTTCCGCGTTTTTGAAGATGCCTGAAAACAGCGGGACATGACAGTCAAAAAAGGTTTCGGGTCTGTACTTTTCCATGATTCACCTCCTAAACTTTTCCATAAAAGATATGACGAAATCAAACATACTGTTAATACACGACAGTCTCCCGGGGGCATAAAACAGCGGCAACAGTTCCTTCTCGTTTTCGGGCAGCATGTTTGTTTCTCCGCTAATAAACCCCTCTTGAAGCACCTTACCATATATGCCGGTGTAGGGTTCCACCCGTATCCAGTTTAATGACACATTACCCCTCTCAGGAAAGAGCATGTATATTTTCAGCAAAAGCTTAATGGTATTTAAGGCATCAGACCATTTCATGCCTGGGTAGGCGCAGAAGAAGTTATAACCGACAAACATATCCTTCATTTTTGACAATATGTGAAGGCTGTTCTTTATGTCATGAACAGTGCACCCCTTGGACAGAATTTTAAGCCCATGATCTGTCGCGGCATCCGGGGAAAACCTGACACGTCTGCACCCGGCTTCGTGCATAAGCATGAGAAATTCTTCGGTCAGCCCCCTGGGGGTAAGCCATGCAGCCCATTCCACAGGGATCTTTCTGCGGATAAGCTCATTGCAGATTTCCCTGGCATGTTCTTCAGGGATGTTGAATACATTGTCTACAAAAGTAAACCCTCTCACCTTATGCCTTGCAGCCATCTCTTCAATTTCATCAGCCACCTGAGCCGGTATCCGCAGCCGCATCCTGTCTTTGTTGAGAAATACATAGGTGCAGTAAGAACAGCTAAGTTCGCAGCCTCTTTTGCTTTGAACCCCTATCGCGGTTTGTCTGTCGCTGATATACCGCCCTATGTCGATAACATCCGTATCTCTTGTCGGCGGAGGAAGGACAGCAAAATCAGGCTGCGGGCGCTCTCCGGTAAAATGAACATCTCCTCCTTTCCGGTAGAAAACCCCTTTTACGTTTTCCGGGGTATCCATATTTTCGAGAAGTTCAACGATAGTCTCCTCCCCCTCCAGGTAGATGCCGAAATCGATTTCTCCGATACGCCCCATTATTTCGAGGGCATACAATGAAAAGGCTGCACCGCCGACGATAATCCTTACACCGGGGCTTATGCTTCTGATCAACCTTAACATGGGCGCCAGCGTCCTGTAATGGACGAAAGGATCCCTTCTCATAGTCGTGTCAATGTTGCGCAGCGATATGCCCACAATATCCGGCTGAAAACCATTCATTTCTTTTTTCAGCCGTTCTTCGCTTCCCTCAAGGGCATAAAGGTTGGGGTCAAAGATCTTCACCTTTTGCTTTCGCAATGCGGCAGCAATATATGCAAGCCCGAGGGGGAATAACGGATATTCCCTGCTTCTCCTGCCCATGTCCTGTTGAACAAGCAGGACTTTTTTTACAGGATAGGCCATCAGAAACACTTATATGCCGGGGGCCGCCCGTCAGGTGACCGCGGCCTTTCAATTCCGGGCAGCGTATGGAGAGAAATGGGTCCCGCGGAGAAAAACGGCTCCCCGTATGAAACCCCAATCATGGCACCGTAATACACACTCCGGGCCTCATGATAGCGGAGAAACTCCGGATTTGAAATGGCCGTGGGTTTCATCTCAGGGTCTTCATTAAAGAACTGCGTCCTGTAAGCATTGATCGCGGCAAGCTTCTGTTCCCATACAGAGGTGATATCGATAACAAAAGAGGGCGCAAAGGGGCTGTGGCTCATATAATAGTATACCCGGTCAGGCCTGAAGGGTTCTCCGTCGCCCATGGAAGCAACGCCTGCATAGAAACACGCCTCCCTTATGAGCCTGCCGGCAGCCTCGTGGTCCGGATGACGGTCCTCCCGGTATGGCGCCAGTATGATGCGCGGTCTGACTTTTCTGATAAGATCGATTACAACTGACCGATGAGGTGGTAATGAACCTATTTGTGTGTCCAGCATGCAAAGGGAAAACCGTTCCTGTATTCCAAGAAGCCCTGTTGCCTTATTCTTCTCTATTTTTCTTTCCTCCGGGGAGCCACGGCTTGAACATTCCCCCTCGCTCATGTCCGCAACAGCAACCTCCATTCCCTGTTTTACAGACAAAAGCATGGTTCCGCCGCAGGCAATCTCACAATCATCGGGGTGTGGAGAAAACACCAGAATATCCATTTTATTCCTCTCCGGATATAAGCTTATAGTAGAGCTTTTCGTAAAGTTTGACAATCTCCCGTCTGTCAAATTTCCCCGCATGGTCAGCAGCATTTCTGCTTATTTGTGTGTATTGTTCCGTTTCTGACAAAAGCTGTACTGCATAATCCGCTCCGGCGGCATAATCACCGGGCACAAACAAAAACCCTGTCTTTTCATGGATAATCACTTCCGGTAAACCGCCTACGCGGGGGGCAATTACAGGAACGCCGCAGGCCATGGCCTCCAGTGCTGCAATACAGAAGCTTTCATACATACTTGATATAATGAGAAAATCGGCATTGCGCAATATGTGCGATACATCTTGAACCAACCAGAAAAATGTTACCTTTTTCTGAAGATTTTTCTGCCTCACCAACTCCTGTGCGAGATTCAGTTCTTCACCGTCGCCTATGAGCAAAAGTTCAGCGTCAATCTTTTCTGATATCCTGGCGAAAATTTCGATTGTCCCGGCTATATCCTTTACGGAACGGAAATTTGATACATGGCAGAATACCGGTTTTGAACCTTTAACAGGTAAATCTGCGGGACGGAAACGGCAGAGATCCACAAAGTTCGGTATAATTTCAATGTCCCGGCTCTGTTGAGACAGTGTGGCAAAAAGATGCGCGTGACCGCTTGACACGGTTGTGAGGGCATCAAACATGGCAAGATCTTGCGAAAACGCCCTGCTCTTATCTGTTTCATCTGCCAGCCGGAGAACATCCGTGCCGTGGAGAGTGGCAACCATGGCCGGAGCACCACGACCCAGCTTCTGCCTGATTTTGCCGGCAAGAAAGGCAAAAGGCAGTGCATAGTGAGCATGGAGAATATCAATCCCCGTTTTTTCAATCACGGAAATAACAAGCTCTATAAAGGAATCGTATTCATCGTCAGGCCATTCCTTTAGTATGAATGACGGGTGTTCGTTTTCAAATCTGCTTTCGTAAACCGTGTGGGTTGTGATCCCGATTTTTATGTCCGGCGTGAAATATAGGGGTGTTCTTGCAAAGATATGAACATCGTGGCCGTGCAGGGCCAGCTCAATACCGGATTCAACAGCGATGCGGGCACTTCCGCCGCAGGTGCTGTGACACATAATGCCGATCTTCATCTTAGCTCTTTTCAACGGAACGAGAACTGAGCATATTGAAAAACAGCCGGAAGGCCCCCGGCACCCCTGCCAATAACTGACGGGAAAGCGAATAACCGACATAGATGTATATGCCTTTCCCATACGCGCACAACATCATTCCGCCCGTTTTTTGAGGTTCTCCTGCATCAGCGCATGAAAGGAGCGGCGTATAACGCCCATCCCACTGACCGAAGAAATAGAGCCCCCTGTCATGGACCCAGCCGTCAAAATCCTCCCGTTTTATTTTATTTGGAAAGCAAAAGAGCGGATTGTCAGGAGCAAGCATCGAAACGGGGGCATTCTCATCGGTTACCCTGTCATGAGGTATGCTGTATGTAAACGGATACGGGGCAAAGTCTTGTCTCTGGTATTCATAGGTATGATACTGGACAATGAGTGTGCCGCCATGCTCAACATATTCCAGAAGGCGATGGGCATTATCGGCAAGCTGCCCCCTTATCAGATAGGCATTGGGTCCCGCGACAATCGCATCGTACTCATACAGACTTCCATGTGCTATGTCAGCATCTTCGATGTGATGGATGTTTACACCGAGAGACTGAAAAACCGAAAAGGTCTCCTCCCCGGCGCCTTCAATGTATCCGTACCTTTGCTTCTCTCTGAGACGGGCATTAATAACAAATATCTCGACCCAGGCGGGCGACAGGAGCGGTTCCTCCCTTATGC
>CAYMTB010000006.1:0-36036 GCA_964393225.1 uncultured Syntrophorhabdaceae bacterium | reverse complement strand
AGCGTGTTTGAGAGGGATGGTCCGACACCCATATGATTCTAATGATAAATCCGGGCTTAATCTTCCTTTCGAAAGGCGCGAAGGCATTCATATGCGAAAACTGCGGCAAGGCATCCGTGCGCCCGGAACTTTTATGCGAACCGGAGAGGATGCCCGAGTTATAGAGGTCATGACTTTTTAAAAGATCATCTGCTTGAAGTTGAAGTTATAAGCGTCCTCGTCGAGAAATTCTTCGTAGCTAACTTCTTTGGCAACCATGCTGCTCCCGCATTCAGGGCAGAAAATATTCAACTTCTCTCCGGAAAGGAACATGAACCCACACATATTGCATATATATTCGTCAGGTAATCTCACCTTTTTTCCTCCTCATTTCAGTGCTGTCAGGGTTTTCCTTACAAAGAGTGTGTATAATACACCGTGTTCTGTATTGACAATAATCATTTGGATGAGGACAGGGTTTTTTATTGATATCTATACGCTCTTTATATTTTTCACAAAAAAATATTATATCATCCAATGTTTATTTCGAAATCATTATATGCATGGTTTAGCAGAAAGTCAACAACACATATAACGTCGACATTATTCAAAAAATTCGCCAAGGATTACACTGAAATTTTTATGAACAGCCTTTTCCCCTCTTATGATTTCACCATGTCCGGGAATGAGGTATTCAACGGAGAGTTTTGAAAGCTCCTTAATGCTCCTGGAGAGTTCTTCGATGTCCCCGCCTGGCAGGTCTGTCCTTCCAACCCCCATATAAAAGATCGTGTCTCCCGAAATAAGGACCTTCTCCTCTTCCCAGTAAAGACAGATTGAACCCGGCGAGTGGCCGGGGGTAGGGATAACCCTGAATGTCTTGTCTCCCAGCTTTATATCACCCGGCTTGAGAAATATCTTAAAGGGCATTTTCGTCAGTTGACAGCCGGTAGCGATGAAGAGCTCCTTGCCGCCATTGTTCAGATATTCATATTCAACCCTGCTGATGCCTTTCAGAACATTGCTGTTAAATCTGTCTGCAGCCTCGATATGGTCAGGGTGGCTGTGGGTGCATAAAAGGCATTTTACACTATCAACCGGTTTGCCATCCCTTGCCATCCCCTCAATGACATGGTTAAAGAGGCGCACATGCCCGGGATCAACGATTATCGGGATTTCACCGTCAATAAAAACAGTATTACAATTATTTTCCTGAAAAGATGTCCATGGATATACATAGAGATCATCCAATAATCTCATAGAACCTCCTGTTGTAATGAAAACTCGAACCTTGAATCTCGAAACTTATAGCCCGCAATGCAAAACGCTCAACCCGAAACAGCAATTAATACAGGGTCAAAACTTATATTTTCAATTCAGTTGCATTTATATCAGTTTTGATCGCAATCCTTTTCTCTACCTGTCCATTGTTCAGCTCAATTTCTATCACCGGGGATGTGCTTTTCCCGTAATGTCCGATTATGTTTGCTGCGATGCCGATAGTTTCATCATTGAGTATTCCTTTCAGAAGACCGAAAGGCCCTTTGAAGCCTACAGGGCAAAACAGCACATATGGTGATTGCCGCCGGGATTCCAGCTTTTCATTCTCACCCTCATCCCTTCCGATTATCAGTTTAGTCTCTGTCCCCAACCTGAAATGTCTGCCAATGCTGAGAAGTTCAATGTCCTGCATGGTAAACGCTTTATCGTACAATAAAAGGTCCCGTAACTTATTTGAAAAAATGGGATCTGTAAGCAGGCAGCCGCCGCCGGGGCAGCCGTATTCTTTAAGGCTGAGTTGATCTGCAAGCCGGTATTGCATTTCCCTTGACCTGCCGGCAATATCCTGAAGCCTTGACCTGTCTATGATGCCTTCCGTTTCGGGGATGGAAGGCGAGAAATGCATAGCGGAAAGAGGCCTTACTATGAGACCTTTGAGCCCGCTCTCCTTCTCTATTATATTTATTGTATCCCTCCGCTGCGACATGGGTCTCTGACCGAGGACCTCCCCGGTAATGACAAAACCTGCACCTTCACTGGCCATGACCTCTTTAGTTTTTTTGAGCATGAATATCCTGCAGTCGATACAGGGGTTCATATTTTTGCCATAGCCATGCTTCGGCGCTATTACAACATCGAGGTATTCCGGCCCTTTATGCATGAGGATCAACCTGACCCCCAGTTCCCGGGCTGTCCTCTCTGCCTGCAACCCCCTCTCTTTTTCCCGTTTGCTGCTGAAGGGAGAGGCAAAATGAAGTGCAACAACCTCTATCCCCTGGTCAACAATGAGCTTTGTTGCAAGAGTACTGTCAAGACCGCCGGATAATAGCGAAATAGCTTTTTTGTTCATAATATTTTCCATTCAATTGAATATCGGTACTGTTAACCTCTGATTTATCATTATAATCACTATCGGTGTCGGATAATCCCTCTCAAACAGTGATTCCGAAATTGAGAAGTTGCGAGGTTGCGAAGCTACGAAAAAACCTAACTTCTCAACTTCGTATCTTCGTAACTTCCTATTCTTCATCTTGCTCCGGGGCGGTTTAATTGCGAGGTCAGCCCACGAGCAACTACCCCGACACCTTCCCAATGACAGATTTGGGTTAATATCAGTTAGTTTGAGACGATAAGAGGTTATCTCTCGGCTTCCCAATTTCCCAACCTCTCAGCTTCTGGTTTTTAGACGACTCCCGGCACATTCTCCTCCAGCGTATTCAGCCTGATGCCTGAATCCACACCGGGAAGCGGTGTTACGGGGTTTGTAAGGAGAAATGCCTTGGAATTTATCCAGTCCTTTAGGATAGTCGCAATCTCCCGTGCCTTCGAGTAACTTGATATAGGGTAAGTGGGAACTTCTGTGCCGTTTATTGTGACTTTGCCGGATTTCAGCTGGGCATAATTAACTTCGCAAATGCTTTTTGGCACCCTGTTCGGGTAATCATTCCCGTAATCAACAACCTGCGCCCAGAAATCTTCATCACTCCTCGATGTAAAATAGGCCATTTCTTCATCGAGAACGGGTATGGGTATGCCGAGACCTACGAACATTGTTACCCCGTAACCGACAAAGCTTGCCCCTTTTATATAGTCACCACTCATCTTCTTGGCATCCCCCATGACGGCAATTGTGCCTGCACCAGCCCTGGGGAGACCGTCCGGGCTCCGGAGTGCGTCAGGATTGTGCTGTGTTCCGTTCCATGCCACATACCCTACGCCACCTCCGAGGAATATCCTTGTGCCTATGCCGATAGTTCTGTATTTAGGGTCTTTCAGGAGGGGGGAAAGCTGGCCGGCGCTGCAGTAGTTTGCGCTGAGCATGTTTGGCCTTACTATTCCCATATATGTGTATATAATCTTTTTTGAAAGATTCACTGCCACATTGTAGTTCTGATAAGCATTTCTCGGGTTGTAAAGGTATGCTTCGTTAACGGTGTCTTTGCTGATATAGGTTTCTATATGTTTCCTCGGATAACAGTCTGTTCCATAGGCTGTTGCTACAAGCCGTATATTTTTCCCATTAATGAATTCTTCTATCACATGGGCGCCGCCGTATTTAAATGCTCCAGGATACACCATATTCCTTGGATCGTCGTCTGGAATTGCTGTGGCCCCTAAATATATATCAACAGCAGCAACTCCGGTATATGCCGGCACATCGTTGAGAAGGCACTTGCCTCCTCCGATCTTTATTCTTGGTTTAGAGTGACCCACATTCATAAACATGCCGCTGCTGCACATGGGTCCAAAGGTTCCTGTTGTTACAACATCCACATACTCGGCGGCCTTTTTCGTACCCTTGTCTTTTGTTATCTCCACCATTTCCTCGGCAGTTACAACAACAGCTTTACCGCTTTTTATCTTTTCGTTTATCTCATCAATTGTCTTCAATGCAACCTCCTTTTGCCTGTAAATTATACACTAAAGCAGGCATCTTTTTAAACCTTTTCATGTTAATTCAGGTCAGTGTGACATTGAACTTGATTTCTGCTTCGGATTTTCTTCCGTAGATGGGTGCTATGGTGCCCCCTGTGTCCGAGGACAACCTTTTCAGCCCTTCTCTGATGAGGGCCTCACCGGAAACCCTCGTGAAGAGGTCTTTTATGAGTGTTACCCCACCACCGCCCATGGGGGGCAAATAGGCTTCGCAGAGATGAACGCCCGTCCCGAAGCACACGCACGGTGTTTTAATGATTCCCCCGATATTTTCAGGTCTTGCAGCCGTATACCCTTCAAGCCTCTCAATTTCACCATGAGATACATGATATAGCGAGTAGAAGACTTCGCCCTTTTTAGCATCTATCAATGGACAGAGAAAGTGTCCCTCCATGAATGCAAAGGGCGATGCGAGCACATCGAGGGTCGGTATACCGATAAGCGGGATATTTTTACCTGAAGAAATGCCTTTGCAGAACGCAAGGGCAACCCTTATGCCCGTAAAAGAGCCAGGGCCAAGCGTTACCACTATGGAATGAACATCATCAATTGTATAGCCGTTAGTAGATAGCAGATGGGACACTTCCACGGGAATAATCCCGGAAGGCACGCGCTTATTCCCGATGTTTCTCTCCTCGATTAATTTATCCCCAACGGAGATGGCTATATTCAGGAAGTCCAGGGAATTATCAATGCCGAGGATAACCCTATTTTCCATAGAATATACGCACAATGTCATTGAAAAAGGCGAGCGCCATAATCGCTATAAGCAACCCCATGCCTACTTTTTGTGCAATATCAATGAATCTCTGTGAAAGCTTTCTCCTTATGACAATCTCTATCAAATGAAACATTATATGACCCCCGTCAAGGACCGGTATGGGGAGGAGATTAATAACGGCGAGGTTAATACTGATAATGGCAATGAAGTATATAAGGTTTTTTGTCCCTTCCTTCGCCTGTTTCCCTGCAACCTCAAGTATGAGAAGGGGACCGCCGACCTGTTTCGGCGATATACTCCCCTCCACCAGCTTTACAATACCCATAACAGTTATTTTTGTGAGGTTGTAGGTCTGAAAGCCTGCCTTACCGACAGCGCCTGATAATGTTTCTTTTTTTGTCACAAACTCATTCGATGCTGTAACGCCGATAACCTTTCTTTTAATCGTTTCTCCAAAGATGTTTTTGCTTTCGATCTCTTTCGGGGTAATACGGTACTCTATTAACGCCTCACCTCTTTTGACGGTAAAGTTCAAAGTCCTCTCTTCTGCTTTGGACATGACATCCATCAGTTCTCCCCACTCTGAGATGTTCTGCCCGTTAATACTTGTTATAGTGTCCCCTTCCCTGATGCCGGCCTCGTAGGCAGGGTACCCGTTCTCAACGCTTCCCACCTTAGTGGACAGGACGTTATACCCGCTGAGAAACACGCAATAGAAAAGGAAAAAGGCAAAGATGATATTGAAAAAAGGACCTGCAAAGGCGATCAGGATTCTTACAAAAGGCGGTTTATGTGAATACGACCTGTTGATTTCCTCCTCTTTGACCTCATCATCAGGAGATTCGCCAAGCAGCTTTACATACCCGCCGAGGGGAATAGCCGATATGGCGTATTCGGTCTCGCCTTTTTTGAAATTGATAAGTTTTTTCCCGAATCCGAGCGAAAAGGCCAGTACCTTTACATTCGCAAGCCGTGCAACAAGATAATGACCCAGCTCGTGTACCAGGATGAGCAGGCTCAAAGCGATAAATCCGTATATTACATTCATGACAACACTAGGCATATGACTCCTTTAACATTTCTTCTGTATATCTTTTAGCCCATTTATGGATTTCCCAGACAGTATTGATGTCTTCGATGACAGGAAACCCCTCATGGTGTTCTAATGTCTTCTCGATAAAGAAAGGAATATCCGTAAACCTTATCTTCCCCTCTATGAAGGCCTCTGAAGCAACCTCGTTTGATGCGTTTAACACCACCTGCGCCCCGTCTCCGGCTTGTAGGGCATTGAAGGCGAGCTGCAGAGCGGGGAACTTATCTGTATCGGGAGGATAGAAACTTAATTTCTGCAATTCTTCCAATTTTAGTTGAGCAAAGGGCAGGGGCTGTACCATTCCCTGGTTTATGGCAAAAGATATGGGTATTTTCATATCAGGGGAAGCCATATACACAAAAAAAGCGCCGTCTACCAACTCAACCATTCCGTGGATTATGCTTTCAGGGTGGATGAGCACCTTTATTCTTTCAGGCTCCATATCAAAAAGCCATCGCGCCTCAATTACCTCAAGGCCCTTGTTCATCATTGTCGCTGAGTCCAGGGTAACCTTCCTCCCCATCTTCCAGGTCGGGTGGTCGAGGGCTTCCTCCGGTTTTACAAGGTGTAACGCCTCCTTCATGTGCTTTCTGAAGGGACCGCCGGAGGCGGTTATTGTAATATTTTTTATTTCAGCCGACCCGATTTTTTTCAGTAACTGAAAAACCGCTGAGTGCTCGCTGTCAACTGGAAAAAGCTTCGATTCATGCTTATCCAGCAGCCTTGATACGATCCTTCCTGCCATAACAAGACTTTCTTTGTTTGCAAGGGCAAGTATCTTATTTAATTTCAATGCCTCAATTGTAGGTTCAAGACCGGCACTTCCCGGCAGCGCATTTACGACTATTTCCCCATCCATGCGCACCATCTCTTTTATACCTTCAATACCGGTAAGAATCCGTGTTTTATCAAAATGAACTTTATCTCTCATGTATTCATCATATACACAGACATATTCCGGTTTAAACTTCCCGATCTGTTTGTTCAGGAGTTCTACGTTCCCCTTGCAGGCAAGGCCCACCACTTCGAAGGCATCATTCTGGTTTTCAATTACTTCCAGGGTTGCCTTCCCGATGGAACCGGTAGAACCCAATATTAATATCTTCTTTCTCACCTGGATATACCTCTGCTGAATATTCCAATTTTCAAGCACCAATTTTCAAAACAGAACCTGTTATAAAAGGCATTTGTTTGAGTCGTTTGGATATTTGAATTTGGATATTGTTTCGATATTCGATATTCGTATTTATTTTCTTCATATCCTTACACCCGCCAGGTAATGGTACAAGAATGGTGCAGTAAATATAAAACTGTCCATCCTATCGAGGACGCCGCCATGGCCGGGAATAAGATGAGAGGAATCTTTTGCTGCGCAGACCCTTTTTCCGGCAGATTCAAGAATGTCCCCCATCTGTGCAAGGATACCGATTACAGCACCGACAACGATTGTTTCCAATATTCCCATGCCGAGAATCTTTCCTGAAAGCACAATAACGATCGTGCTTCCCGCCATGGCACCCAGCAAACCTTCATAGGTTTTTTTCGGGCTTATATACGGCACAAGTTTCCTTTTCCCGAATCTTTTTCCAAAGAGGTATGCGCAGGTGTCACTTGCCCACATGGTCAGAAGGAGTATAAAAGGAAATGCACAGCCTGCCTCCTTCAGCAAAGAAAGATAATAAAGGGGTATAATAACAAAAACCTCACAGAGGAACATGACATATATCCCTTTCAGAATATCTTCATTGATCCCCTCTTTTTTGCTTTCGCCTTTCAAAATTTTATACACCATAAAGATGAATGGCGCAAAAAGCAGGCATCCTGTATAGGCAGAAAACGATTTGTAATACAACGGGACGATACATAGAACTGCGAGAAGGAGAATCAGGCATCTTTCCCTGACACCCGACATGGTAATCAATTCAAGCAAGGCAATGATCAAAACGATCATAAGCAGGACAGAAAACCATTTTGCAGGCAAAAAATAAAAAGCTGATGCAATAACCGGGGCGAGACACAGAGAAGCAACTACCCTTTTTTTAAGTTCTCCCACTTGAACTTTCCTTCACGCTCCCGAATCGTCTTTCTCTTTTCGCGTATTCCTTTAATGCCTTTGTATAGGCATTTTCCCTGAAATCAGGCCAAAGCGTATCCGTCACATATATCTCGGTATATGCAATCTGCCAGAGCAAAAAGTTGCTTACCCTCATCTCCCCGCTTGTCCGTATGAGCAGATCGGGGTCCGGTATATCTCCGGTATAGAGGTAACTTTGAAAAACCTTTTCGTCAATGCGCGTTATATGTCCCTTATTCATGTCTTCCAGGAGCAGCCTCACTGCGTTCAGGATCTCTTCCCTGCCGCTGTAACTCAATGCGATGTTGAGAGAGAGGGTTTTATTCCCTGCTGTTTTCTGCATCGCAACATTTAACTGATGCTGTAATTTTTTGGGGAAATCCTTAATGTCGCCCACCACACGAAACCGTATATCCTCATCCATCATTAACGGCAGCTCATTCTCAAGAAAAATCCCGAGAAGTTCAAGGAGTCTCTTTACCTCTGCCCTTGGCCTTGACCAGTTTTCCTTTGAAAACGCATAGAGCGTGAGATAGGGTATGCGTAATTCCCTTGTCATGGTGACAATGTTTCTTACAGATTCAAGACCCTGCACATGCCCCTCAACCCGGGGAAGATTTCTCGTTTTTGCCCATCTTCCGTTTCCATCCATTATGATTGCAACATGTGCGGGGAGTTTGGATTGTTCGAGTTTAGGCATGGAAGGTCAGATCTCCAGGATTTCCTTTTCCTTGTCAGTGTATATCTTTTCTGCCGTCTGGATATACCTGTCCGTCAGTTTCTGGACATCTTCCTGATCTTTGTGCAAGTCGTCCTTGGAGAGGATTTTATCCTTTTCCATCTTTTTTAGTTTTTCGTTCATATCCCTTCTGACATTCCGCATGGCCACCTTTATGTTTTCGAGCATTTTGCTCCCCAACTTTGTAAGTTCCTTCCTTCTCTCCTCGGTGAGCTTTGGAAAGACGAGCCTGATTACTTTTCCGTCAGACATGGGGTTTACACCGAGATCCGATTTCTGGATGGCCTTCTCTATTTCACCTATCACGGCATTATCCCAGGGTTGAATGGTAATGGTTCTGCTGTCTAATACTCCTATTGTGGCAACCTGGTTTAATGGAGTAGGCTGGTTATAGTACGAAACCTTTATGTCTTCGAGGAGTAAAACAGATGCAATACCCGTTCTCAGCTTTGACAGGTCTTTCTGGAGCGTTACGGTTGTTTTTTTTAGTTTGTCTTCGAGTTCATCAACTATTTCGTTTTTCATGATACCCTACCCCCTTCACAACAGTCCCGACGCGTTCCCCCAGGACTGCCTTTTTCATATTGTCTTTTTCTTTTATATTCAAAACAATGACAGGAAGATTGTTATCCATACAGAGGCTTATGGCAGTACCATCCATAACCTTCAAGCCCTTCTTTAAAACATCCATATAGGAAATTTCAGGGAAAAATATTGCATCATCACAGACCTCAGGGTCTTTATCGTATATTCCATCCACTCTTGTTGCCTTTAAAAGCACATCGGCTTCTACTTCAAGGGCACGCAGAGCTGCAGCGGTATCTGTGGTAAAGAAGGGGTTTCCTGTCCCGCAGGCAAATATGACAACCCTGCCTTTTTCAAGGTGCTTGATGGCCTCCCTCTGCAGGAAAGGCTCTGCTATCTTTTCTATCTGGAGGGCGCTCTGGACCCTTGCAGGTATCCCGATTTTTTCAAGGACATCCTGAATAACAAGGGCGTTCATCAGTGTTGCGAGCATGCCCATGTAATCGCCCGTTACCCTGTCTATACCCTGTTTTTCCGCTTTCATGCCCCTGTATATGTTCCCTCCGCCAATCACAATGGCAATCTCAACGCCAAGTTCCTTCACATCTCTGATTTGAGACGCAATTTCCATTACGATTTCCGGATCAATGCCGTGGCCCTCTTTTCCCATGAGGACTTCACCGCTTAGTTTTAAAAGGATTCTATTGAATCTCATCTTATTCTTCGGCAGTTTCTCCAAGCTGGAACCGTACAAAGCGCCTGATAATAACATTTTCACCGATTTTGACAACGAGATCCTCGAGAAGCCCTTTCACTGTTATATCAGGATTCTTGATAAAAGATTGCTCCATTAGACATACTTCCTGGTAAAACTTCTCCATTTTCCCTTCGGCAATCTTGTCGATTATCTTCTCCGGTTTGCCGGAATCAAGGGCCTGTCTCCGGTATAAATCCTTCTCTTTTGCCCTTATTTCCTCAGGGACGTCTTCTCTTTTAACATAGGACGGGCTTGCTGCGGTAACCTGCATCGCCACATCCTTTGTAAATTCCTGAAAATCCTTTGAATTTGCGGCAAAATCGGTTTCACAGTTCACTTCTACCATGACACCCACCTTTCCACCGGTATGTATGTATGCTGCGATTACACCCTCGGATGCTGCCCTGCCGGACCTTTTCTGCAATTTTGCCAGACCTTTTTCCCTCAGGTGCTCGATTGCCTTTTCCATGTCACCATCGGCGTGTTTTAATGCCTCTTTGCAATCCATCAGGCCGACGCCTGTTTTTATTCTCAATTTCTTAACAAGTTCTGCAGATATATCCATTATTATCCTCCTAAACTAACGATCCTGCTAACGATCGAAAAATTCCTCGTACTTCTCTTCTTCAAGCAGACTTTCGTCTACAAAAGGTTTGGGCTCTTCAGCCGACTCGTCTTTGCCCTGGAATTCCTCAACATAGAGCGCTTTCCCTTCGAGAACAGCGTCTGCAATTTTCATGGTAATAAGTTTGATAGCCCTTATTGCATCGTCGTTGCCCGGTATGATGTAATCTATATCATCGGGATCACAATTCGAATCCACAATGCCTACAGTGGGGATGCCGAGTTTTTTGGCTTCCTTCACAGCAATGTATTCCTTTTTCGGGTCAACTATATAAATAGCTCCCGGTAGACGATCCATATTCTTTATGCCGCCGATGTTCTTTTCGAGCTTTGCAATTTCTTTGTCTATTCCAATAGCTTCCTTCTTGGGGAGCGCCTTGAAGATATCGCTGCCTTTCAGCTCTTCGTACTTCCGGAACCTGTCAATTGTTTTTTCAATCGTCTGGAAGTTCGTCATTGTACCGCCAAGCCATCTCACGTTCACGTAAAAGGCGCCGCACCTTTTTGCCTCTTCCCGGATACCCTCCTGGGCTTGTTTTTTGGTACCCACAAACAGGATGTATTCATTGCGTGACGCTACCTCTCTTACGAAATTGTAAGCCTCTTTGAACATTTTCAATGTTCTTTGCAGGTCAATGATGTATATGCCGTTTCGTGCACCGAAAATGTAAGGTTTCATCTTGGGATTCCACCTTTTTGTCTGGTGTCCGAAATGTACACCTGCTTCGAGTAATTGTTTAATTGTTAAATTAGACATCGATCCTCCTGGTTTTTTAACTTCCGCCTTTCGCATTTCAGCAGCAGACAGATTTTCTGCACCCTGTTGCCGATTGAAAGACGTGCGAATTAACTGCGTGGTTTAAATACCATATGATTTCAAATATTTCAAGAAAAAATGGAAGAAGCTAAAAGGGAATCCCTCCTCCGAGGCTTCCACGATTAGCAGGAGAGACGGCCCGGGTACACCGTTCTATTGTATCATCATCGCATTTTATCCCATCATTCCATGTGGCGCCCGAAAGATTGGCGCCGGAAAAGTTGGCATCAGACAGATTGGCATCCAACAGATTGGCGTTGTTCAGCCTTGCCTTTGACAGGTCGGCTCCGGACAGGTTGGCGTTTTGTAGTTTGGCACCACGCAGGAATGAGCCGGACAGATTAGCGTTGTGGAGATTGGCACCGGACATTACAGCGCTGGAGAAATCGGCATCTGACAGGTCAGCGCCGGACAGGTTCGCACCTGACAGGTTGGTATTGGCGATTTGCGCACCGGAAAGCTGCGCTCCGGACAGGTCGGCGTTTCGCAGGTCGCACCATTGGCACTGTTTTGTTGCGAGAAGTTTATCCATATCTGTCTGCTTAAAGGCATACGACATATCCGGGATGGTGCATAATATGATAACAGTGCAGGCAATCCACGCTGCGGCGTTTCTTTTTGCCCCGCCGGTTTTTCTCAATTGATTTGCTTCATAAGTGATCAATCGGTCTCTCGCTTTGTTTTTCAATATATATAATTTTTATCATAAGGAAATGTGTCAATTCAACAGCTATTTTTTCTTCCGCTCAGCAAACCGTTTATCGGGTTTATCGAAATAGACGTAGCAAACAGATGTTGCGCGGCGTTTTAGAGTATTACATTAAAAATTGAATGCGAAATTGACCCCTCCCACAAAACTGTTGGGCACATAACCGTTGGGGTTGTAGGCAATCTTGTTCCCGTTCGTGTTATACCCCATCGTCCTGCCTGCGTCCGCTGAGAGCGGAAACCAGTAGGCAAGCGACGGCTGGATTGAAAAAGCCTTGGTAACAGGTATTGTTAACCCTGCCTTTATCATGCCGTCCTGTAATGCCTTGTATTTACTCCCTGTGTAGCCGCCCGTAGACTGTTCGTAGGTCTTCCAGAAGCCGCCCTGTCCCAGTTCATACCCGAAGGATGCCGCAAGATCGAGGCTTATATCCTTTGGAAGGGGAAATGAATGGGCAAAGGATAAATTGATATAGGTGCCTGGATAGGCGTTCACATCCTGATAGATTGAGAGCGCAGGTTTGGTAAGCATGTCATATGCAAAGGTGAGGAAGAATTCCTCCGTATCCTCCGCATACTTGAGGCTATAGTAGATATACCCGCCGGTGAGAGAAAGCTTCTTGATCGTATAGGTATAACTGAGGGTCAGGTCTGTTTCATCCCACCCCTTCTTCCCTTCTTCCCTCGCATTGAATGTAGCTGTTGTGGTATTCCTCTGGTTTGTGTCGAGGTTACCCCATAACGTTGCAGAAAATCCCTTGTAGGATGCGCTGAGTGAAGGCTGAAATACCAGGCCGCTTTTGCCTATTTCATATCCACGGAAGATGTACCTGTTGAGAACTGCCATTGATGCGCTGCCCGTAACCTTGTCCTCCGGTGGTTTCTCAGGGGGTTTTGCCTCGGATGTTTTCGCCTCAGCGGGCTTTGCCTCAGACGGTTTCACCTCTTCCGCCAAAAGGCCTTTCACTCCTATACATAGGAAAAAAACTGCTGCGATCATCAAGACTTTGAAACTTTTCATGTTTAACCTCCTCATGTTTAATATTTTCGCTTTTTTGTGCGCTTCACTATCCACTATCCACTATCCACTGTTCTTAATTCACCTCCTTTTTTTGAAGTGAAGTACCCCGCGGCAAGCTCCGGGGTATTGACCCGCGGGGCAATAAAAAAGGTGTCTTAAAACCACTGTCGGTCTCAAGACACCTCTGTCCCGGGTTAATTAAATAAAAAAAGCGTCCCTTTTATCGGAACGCCATCGTTATGCCACACATCACTGTGTTAGTTGCCCTGTCTCAGGGTTTGTTTATGTGTTATACAAGTAAAGCAATTTTTTCTTTGGTAACCGGTTTTTCAGTCGCGTTCTTCAGTTACTCATCGCCGCTGTCTCCCTGTTGAACTTCGAGTACTTGTCCTTAATTTTGTTCCGTATTTTTAACACCATTACGTGGGATATGCCTATTTTAACGCCTATCTCCCTCATGGACATGCCTTCAAGAAAATACGAAAGTACATCTTTTTCCCTCTGGGTTAAATATTTCTCTCCGGCTGTTTCTACTTCCATTTTACTTTCTAAATATTCCAACGGGTTTATGTCGTCTGCGGGGAGGATTTCTTCCATGACCGTCCCGTCTTCGCCGATAGGGTTGTTCAGGCTTACAAGTACCGCATTATCCTGGGTTTTACGAATGTAATTTTTCAGATGATAATAACACCCCTGCAATATATAACTATCTGTTTTATCACCGAGAACCCCTCCACGAAAATCGATCCAGAGATGTATCAGCGCTTCCTGATAAAGGTCTTCATCGTTGAAAAAGGTGTAATGGCCGTTCAACTTGTGCGCGATCTTCTTTATCGTGGGCGATATTCTTTTTACAAGAATCTCAAAGGACATGGGTCACCCCCTGTATTTGTTCGTTATGGGCATACGCCTGTCTTTGCCGAAGGCCTTAGGGGTAATCTTTATCCCCGGCGGCGACTGACGCCGTTTGTATTCGCTTAAGTCAACCATACGCAAGGTTTTGTCCACCGTTTCCTTCCGGAGGGAGGAAGATATGATTGCTTCACCGTATTTGTCTTCTTCAACATACGCCTCCAATATTCGGTCGAGGACGTCATAGGGAGGCAGCGTGTCCTGGTCTTTCTGGTCCGGTTTGAGTTCGGCTGTAGGCGCTTTCGTTAAAACCCTTTCCGGTATGACAGGGTTGATTGTATTTCTGTATCTCGACAATTCATACACCAGCATTTTCGGCACATCCTTTATCACTGCAAACCCCCCGGCCATATCACCATAGAGTGTGGCATAGCCCACACTCATTTCAGACTTATTCCCCGTAGTAAGTACGAGCCAGCCGAATTTATTTGACAGTGCCATGAGGATGTTGCCCCGGATCCGGGCCTGTAAATTCTCTTCGGTTGTGTCTTCGGACAGCCCCTTAAAAAGAGGATTGAAGGATGAATGGTATGCCGAGTAAACACCGTCAATAGGGACTTCAAGAAACTCAATACCGAGGTTATCTGCAAGCTCTATTGCATCCACTTTTGAAGCCTCCGACGTATAACGGGATGGCATCGAAACGCCCGCGACATTCTCACTTCCAAGGGCATCGGCAGCAATAACTGCCACCAGGGAGGAGTCAATGCCGCCGCTCAGACCAATGACAACCCGCTTGAATCCATTCTTTACAACATAATCATGGAGGCCTAACCTTAACGCCCCGTATACTTCAGCAACGGGTTCCAACAGAGGTTCTATTTTCCCATTGGGAATGGGGAGGCGTGAAACAGTTCGGAGTTCGGAGTTCGGAGTTCGGAGTATTATCCGGTTCTGCCCGCTGGCTGTCAGCTCTCCGCTCTCCGCTCTCCGCTCTCCGCTCGCAAGCGGTACATCCACCACAAGCAGGTCTTCTTTAAATGCCGCAGCCCTTGATATAACATCGCCTTTTTCATCAACAACAAGACTCTGGCCGTCAAATACAAGCTCGTCCTGTCCGCCTACAAGGTTGGCGTAGACAACGGGAACATGGTTTTCCCTTGCCCGGGTTTTTACGACTTCTTCTCTCTGGCGGATTTTCCCTGCATGATAAGGGGATGCGTTGATATTGAGTATGAGCTGCGCTCCGTGTAAAACCTGAACTTTGGTCGGTCCGTCTTCATGCCATATGTCTTCACATATATTAACCCCAAAGATATGTCCTCCGTATTGAAACACAAGCGGCTCAATGCCTGCCTGAAAATACCGTTTTTCGTCAAAGACGCCATAGTTGGGTAAAAGCGTTTTATGGTAAATGCCTGCTATTTCACCGTTGTACACGATGGCGGCACCGTTGTACAGATTTTTGCCTATCCTGTTGACAAAACCCGCAATTGCGATAATATCGTGAACCGACCGTGCAAATTCTTTCAAAACCTTAACATTATCTTCAACGAATTTCGGTTTTAGCAGAAGGTCTTCAGGCGGGTAGCCTGTCACGGCAAGCTCAGGAAATACAACCATATCTGACCCATATTTTTTCGCATTTTCTGTGTATTCAGACATCTTCGCACAATTACCCTTCAAATCGCCGACGATACAATTTATCTGACCTACTGCTACACGTATGGTTTTCATTGTTTCCGGTTTTCTCCTTCTCAGCGTTTCCATCTCCGACATGAAACAAAAAAGGCGTCCAAACCACCAATAGTGGGTTGGACGCCTCAGTCCATTCAACTTAATCCTGTCAGCCAACACTGCCAACAGAAGTCAATGTTTTAATTACAAATAAATCTACATACTCTTTTCTTTTTTGTCAATATTTTTTCTTTAAATCCGAGGTGAGAATAATTGCTTCGGCGATCTCTCTCATGCTCTTCCTCAGGTCCATACTTTTTTTGTGTATCTTTTTGTAGGCATCGTCTTCGGAGGCTCCTAACTCCTTCATAAGGATGCCCTTAGCCTTCTCGATAACTTTTCTTGCTTCCAGGGCCTCTTTTGCGGCAAGAATTTCCTGGTCAAGGCGTGTATTCTCTATAGCAACGGCTGCCTGATTTGCCACGGTCTGTATGATGTCGATCTCTTCCTTGCTGAATTTGTGCTCGCGCTGTGTATAGCTGTTAATAACCCCGATTACCCTGTCTTTTATCATCATGGGAGTAGAGAGCAGCGAAACAATGCCTTCTTTTTTTGCAATGTCCGGATACGTGTAGCCAGGCTCTTTAGTTACATCCAGGACAGTGATAGGTTTTTTCTCTTTCACTACTCTCCCACTGATGGACTGTCCAACCTTCAGGTTCGGTTTGTTGACGTAGTAATCACTTAAGCTCTGGGTAGCGGCAATGACAAGTTCATTCCTCTTTTCATCGAGCAGCATGATTGAACAAATCTTGGAATCCATCACCTTTGCGGTCATCGTTACGATGAGCTGCAGTATTTCTTTCAAATAATAATCGGAGACAATCGTGCGGGAGATTTCAGAAAGAAGGTCTAACTGCTGCGCCTTTTTTACTACCTCATCATGAATGATTGCGTTTTTAATGGCGCTTCCCAGGTACCGTGAAACCGTAAAGATAAGGGCTATCTGGTGGTCCGGATATATATGCTCTTTCCTGTTTCTTATGTTCATAACGCCGATGACTTTGTCCTTGGAAAAGATGGGGATTGACAGAAATGCTTCGTATTTATCATCATCGAGGGATGTGAAGGTCTTGAACCGGGGGTCTTTATAAGCTTCTTTTGCCAGGGCAACAGGCTTTTCCTCCCGTGCAGCCCAGCCTGTAACGCCTTCACCCATTTTCAGCTTGATTCTTCCAAGCACCTTATCCTGAGGATTACTGGATGCCGTCAAAACAAGCTCGTCGTTCCGCTTATCGTAAAGATAGATTAGACATGAGTCTGCAATGATAAAATGCATAATCATTTCGACGATGCGATGCAGAAGCTCGTCCAGCTCCACATTGCCGCTGATATCCTTTGCAACTTCATGGAGAATTTTTAATTCCTGTTCTTTCTGCTCTAATACCTCACTTATTTTTTTTGTCGCCATTTTTGTTTTCCTTATGAAGATTTATTCACAAAATTGATTCATACGAAGAAGGGTGCAGTGTATACTGCCTCTTCCTAGCGCTTATGTCGCCTTTTTTGATTAATGATTTTATTGCCCTTGATACAGTCTCTCTTGTCGAGCCGCAGGAGTTTGCTATCTCAATCTGCGTCGGACCGTTCTCTATGATGATATGATCTTTCAGCCTGAGTCCTGATTGTTCACCGATATCCAGAAGGTATTTGAGCACCCTCCCTTCAACACTCAGGAAGGCAAGCCCTTTAATTCTCTCATCGGCAGACCGCATTCTTCTTGATAATGTCTTTAAAATGCTGATGCTTATTGCGGGGTTTTCCAGAAGAAGTCTAACAAAATCCCTCCGGTGAATAACTAAAAACTCGGAGTTTTCTGTAGTTATCACGTTTGCAGACCTTGGCAGTTCATCGATTAGCGATAGTTCGCCGAAAAAACCTTCCTTTCCGATAACATCCAGAATATATTCCTTACCTTCATCATCGAAAAGGGAGATTTTTACCTTCCCGCTTAATATCACATAGAGTGAATCACCTATCTCTCCTTCCTGGAAAACCATAGAGTTCTTATCGTAATTCTTAAGGGTTGTAATTTTAGAAATAGCATGTATTTCGTCATCCTTTAGTATGGAAAAGAGAGTAACGTTTTTTAAATTTCCTGCATATTGTCTCATCATAACGCCCCCTGTTTATCTAAAGCTCCAAAACGTCCTGTATACTTTTCAGTGCTTCCGCAACCTTTTCGCCCGGGACACCGCCCTGTGCTATCTGCGGTCCGCCGCCGCCCTTCCCATTGTATTTCTCCGCAATCCCCTTGATGATTTTCCCTGCGTTATATGTATTCTGGGCGTCCTTGCTGACTGCAACTACAATCAAACCTTTTGTATCATCCCGCGTACCTACTGCAGCGACACAGCTTTTCACCCTGTTTCTGATAATATCTGTCACCTTCCTTAAATCTTCTGCTTTGGCATTCTCAATCAACATGGTGACAACTTTAACCCCGTCCCGTTCGCAAGCCCCCTTGATCGCCTCATCCACTTTGCCGGCCGTTATTTCCTCTCTTAAATGCTCCAGTATCTTTTCTTTTTCCTGAAGTTCTCCGATAATACCTTCAATCCGTTCCCGTACCCTGCCGGTCTCTGTGCTGGTAAGTTTCGCGATTCCATTCACAATGCCTTCAAGCGTGCGGCTGTATTCTACTGCACCTTTCCCTGTAACGGCTTCAATCCTTCTTACACCGTATGCAAGAGAGCCTTCGCTGGTGATATAGAAACTCCCTATCTCTCCGGTGTTTCCCACATGGGTTCCGCCACACAATTCAGCGCTGAAATCACCTATCTTAATGACCCTAACCGTTTCTCCGTATTTTTCTTCGAATAGCGCTGTTGCGCCCTCTTTGATTGCGTCGTCTTTTGTTTTTTCTTCAACAGCAACATCGATGCAGTCGAGACACTTTTCGTTAACAATGTCCTCCACCCGTGCTATTTCGGCATCATCCAGGGCATGAAAGTGGGAGAAGTCAAACCTGAATCTGTCTTTTTCCACAAGTGAGCCGGATTGTTTCACATGGTCTCCGAGCACCTGCCGGAGTGCATAGTGGAGGAGGTGCGTGGCGGTGTGATTTCTCGATACACCTTTCCGTTTTTCCTTGTCAACGGCCAATCGAACGATATCGCCTTTTTTGAAAGAACCTTTTTCCATATTTATGCTGTGAGAAAAGAGGTCGGCCTTTATCTTCGTTACGTTAAGAACCTGTGCCTTCCCGGAGGAAGATGTTATGAAACCCTCGTCGTCCGTCTGACCCCCGCTTTCTGCATAAAAAGGGGTATAGTCAAAGAAGACTTCGCCTTCTTCGCCTTCGTATATCTCTTCCGCTGTCTGCTCATCCTTAATTATATTAATTATTTTTCCTTCCGTCTCCAGCTTCTCATATCCCACAAATATATTTTTTGCATCGGTCTTCAGCACTTCCGTATGACCTTCGCCCAGATCATCGCCCCTCATCTTTGAAGCGCCCCTTGACCTCGTTTTCTGTTCTTTCAGCGCATATTGAAACCCGGCAATATCAACCTGCAATGCATCTTCTTCTGCCATTTCCTGTGTGATATCAAGCGGGAACCCATAGGTATCATACAGCTTGTAAGCCAGATCTCCAGGAATGGTGTTTTCTCCCTTTGCCTTCAATTCTGCGGCAATCTCCTCATAGAGCCTCATGCCGATATTCAGAGTCTCGATGAATCTTTCCTCCTCGCCTTTAAGGACACGCACGATGTAGGGGTGGTTATGCTTGATCTCCGGGTATGTATCTGACATGAGGTCAACGACCGTGCCGGAAAGGTCATAAAGAAACTCTTTCTCTATGCCGAGCTTTTTCCCGTACCGCAATGCCCTCCGGATGATTCTTCTCAGGACATAGCCCCTCCCGTCCTTTGATGGTAAGACGCCGTCATTAATGATAAACGTTGCCCCTCTCACATGGTCTGCGATGACCCTCATAGCAATATCCCTGCGGCCGTTTTCTCCGTATATGCTCTGTGAAATATCTTCCAGCCGCTTCAAGATGGGGCCGAAAAGGTCGGTTTCATAATTTCCGATCTTGCCCTGCATGATTGAGGTAATCCGTTCGAGTCCCATACCGGTATCTATGGAAGGACGGGGCAATTTCTTCATCTCCCCGCCTTTGGCCCTCTCAAACTCCATAAATACAAGGTTCCAGACTTCTAAAAATCTGTCACAATCACAGCCGACCTGACATGACGGTTTTCTGCAGCCGACACCTTCGCCCAGATCATAATGGATCTCAGAGCAGGGTCCACAAGGGCCTTCATCGCCCATTGACCAGAAGTTATCTTTCTCACCAAGCCGGATGATCCTATCAGCAGGTATGTTTATACTTTTCCAGATTGCATCCGCCTCGTTATCATCTTTATAAATAGTTATCCATAAACGCTTTTTATCCAGATTCAGTACATCGGTCAGAAATTCCCAGGCAAAGGGGATTGCCTCTTTCTTAAAGTAATTCCCGAATGAGAAGTTGCCGAGCATTTCGAAGAAGGTGTGATGTCTTAATGTCTTTCCCACGTTTTCAAAGTCGTTATGCTTGCCTCCGGCCCTGACGCACTTCTGGGAGGATGTTGCCCTCTCGTAATCCTTTTTTTCAATACCGGTAAAGACATTTTTAAACTGCACCATCCCGGCATTAACAAACAATATAGTCGGGTCCCTGTCCGGCACAAGCGATGAACTCGGTACTATGGTATGACCCCGTTCTGAAAAATATGCCAAAAACCTCTTTCTTATTTCGCTTGATGTCACGATTCACCTTTCTTTAATTCATAATGTGCAAGCAATTTATCCTTAATTTCGTCTTTTGTCTCTTCATTTTTCCTGAGGAACTCTTTTGCGTTTTCCCTTCCCTGTCCCATCCTTACCTCTCCGTAAGAAAACCACGTTCCTGCTTTTTCAACTACGCCTGCCTCAACTGCCAGGTCCAGTATATCCCCTTCCTTTGAGATGCCCTCGCCGAATATTATATCAAATTCCACTTCTTTAAAGGGCGGGGCGAGCTTGTTTTTGACCACCTTTACCCTTGTCCTGTTTCCGATAATGTCCTGCCCGTCCTTTATAGATGCTATTCTTCGTATATCGAGCCGTACCGAGGAGTAAAACTTTAATGCGTTCCCGCCGGTTGTCGTCTCCGGGTTCCCGAACATGATCCCTATTTTATGCCGTATCTGGTTGATGAATATGACTGTTGTCATGGATTTGCTGGTTATCGCAGTAAGTTTTCTCAATGCCTGCGACATAAGCCGTGCCTGCAAACCCATATGGGCATCGCCCATGTCACCTTCAATTTCAGCACGAGGCACAAGGGCTGCCACGGAATCGATTACTACTATATCAGCCCCGCCGCTTCTCACGAGGATTTCGGCAATCTCAAGCGCCTGCTCGCCTGTATCCGGCTGTGATAAGAGCAGTTCATCAGTTTTTACACCGATCCTGTTCGCATAAGCCATATCCAGGGCATGCTCTGCGTCAATAAAGGCGGCTGTACCGCCCAGTTTCTGGATTTCGCTTACGACCTGCAGGGAAAGGGTTGTTTTGCCGGACGCCTCGGGACCGAATATCTCGATAACCCTCCCCCTCGGTAACCCGCCGACACCGAGCGCAATATCCAGTGAAAGCGACCCGGTTGATACAACTGGCACGGCTTCAATGGGTTTATCGCCCATTCGCATGATCGAACCCTTTCCAAAGAGTTTCTCGATCTGCGTAACCGCCATATCTATTGCTTTTGATTTGTTTTCCTCTTCCTTCACTTGTTGCTACCTCCCATTTTTTATTACAGCAATTAGCTGTTAGCTATCAGCAGTTAGCTACCCACGAACTTTATTTCCCACACGGGTGTGTATATTGCTCCCCGACTTGTGAGTGTGCTTTTAAACAGCACGAGCCTATTCACATTAAAACTTTTCCTGTCTATTTCCGCGTATGCCTTTTCCGGAAGAGGTGCAGCCACCTTTCTCCTCCCCAATGTAATGTGCGGCATAAAAGACCTTTCATCTTTTTCGATGCCCAGCGGTGTAATGTTCTGCTCTATATCATTAAATATGTCTTTTATATTGTCAACTCCATTTTCGAGTGTGATAACAATAACCCTTGCCCTCTTTTTAGAGGGAAACGCATCGATATCCTTAAGGGTGATGGCAAAGGGGCTGTGCTTCAACCCTATATGCTCTATCGATTTCTTTATATTCCAGGCCATTTCCTCTTCGATTTCACCGAAGAACTTCAGGGTGATATGCTGGGCCGACTCGTTTACCCATTTTATCCCGTCAGCATGTGCGGCTATGCCACTTATAACGGTTTTAAGATATTTCCTGATATTATCGGGGATCTCAACAGCCAGAAAGGACCTCATACAGGTTTTTCTTCAAGATAGTCGGCGACAAATGTGAGCGCTGCTTCAGAGGTTTGCTGCTTTATCTCCAGTCTGCTGCCGGTAAACAAAAAGTTATGGACAGAAGTGGATTCTCCGGTAGCAAGCCCCACAAAGACTGTGCCCACAGGCTTTACCAATGTGCCGCCAGTTGGCCCTGCAATACCGGTTACAGAAACCCCTATGTCAGCACCGGTAATATTTTTTACCCCTTCTGCCATCAATTTTGCAGTTTCATAACTGACAGCTCCGTAACTGTTAATAACCTCTTCGGGAACAGATAGAAAAGATATTTTTGCTTTGTTGCTGTAAGTTATAATGCCTGCCTCAAAATATTCAGAGGCACCGCCGATATCCGTGATTCTGCTGGCTATGAGACCGCCCGTACAGGACTCTGCTACGGCAATTGTCAGACCCTTTTCCTTCAGCATTTTGCCTATCCTTTCTTCTATTTCCATATGCTGTAAATCACAACGTATCCTAACCACAGTACAATATTTGCATATATACCGGCAAGAATATCGTCAGCCATTATGCCGTACCCTTTTCTTAAGCGCTCAGCGGCGTTAACAGGGTACGGCTTTATGATATCAAAAATCCTGAAAAGGAAGAACCCTGCAACAAGCGTAATGAGGGTTGGCTTGTGCCCCGCCATTGTTATAAACATACCGGCCAGTTCGTCTATGACAATATAACCGGGGTCTTCCACTGTAAGTGTGAGCAGGTTAATGCAGATAATCGAGAATATAATGAGGCAGCATATAAAGCTGATATTGGCAATCAGTGACGGGAACGGGAAAAGATATATTAAAATGCAGCCTAAAGCTGAAGCCCATGTCCCCGGTGCAAAAGGCATATAACCCACAAAACCGCAGGTAACGATTGCGAGTAATATTTTATTTTTTTTGTCAAACATTATCTGGTAATTGTTTACAATTATGAAACTCAAAACTAAAAGAAGTTAAGAAGTTAAGAAGATAAGAAGATAAATAGTGCTGCTGCGGAATCTTCAACTTTTCAACCTCATCCTTTATCACCGTATATCTTCTCTTCATCAAAAACCTTCTTTCCAACTACTTTCCACCCTTCTGACCATGCCCTGTAGAAACAACTCCAATAGCCTGTGTGGCAAGCCGCTACCTTCTGGTCAACCAAAATCAAAACTGTGTCGTTATCGCAGTCGAGGTGGATTGCCTTGACATCCTGCGTATGTCCCGAGGTCTCTCCCTTGAGCCAGAGTTTTTTTCGTGATCTTGAGTAATAGTGGGCCTTCCCTGTTTTCAATGTCAGTTCAAAGGCTTCCCGGTTTATGTATGCAACCATAAGCACATCTTTTGTCTTAAAATCCTGTACAACCACAGGCACGAGTCCACGTTCATCCCACTTTATGTCATCCATTGTGCGCTCCCTTTGTTATGATACAGGAAGTTACGAAGATGCGAAGGTAAGGAGTTTCATTCAACCCCAAGCCTCTGAACTTCCCAACTTCGGCCTTTTCAACTGCTGAATTATTTACAGCCGTACGTTTACTCCACGATCCCTCAGGTATTGTTTGGCTTCGATAATCGTGTATTCTCTGTAATGGAAAATTGATGCAGCGAGCACCGCATCAGCCTTTGCATCCACAAGACCGTCATAAAGATGGTCAAGTGTGCCAACCCCGCCCGATGCGATAACAGGGATGTTTACTGCCTCAGAAATGGTTTTTGTGAGCGGGATGTCATAGCCTATCTTTGTACCGTCTCTGTCCATACTTGTAAGCAGTATTTCCCCGGCACCCAGTTTTTCAACCTGCCTTGCCCATTTTATTGCATCTATTCCAGTTGATTTTCTCCCGCCGTACGTATATACCTCGAAGCCGTCATCCCTCTTCTTGGCGTCTATAGCCACGCATATGCACTGGCTTCCGAACATTTCGCTTGCCTCCCGGATAAACTCCGGCTTTTCAATAGCTGTGGTATTCACCGCAACCTTATCCGCACCTGCGAGGAGAGTTTCCCTGATGTCTTCCAGGGTCCTGATGCCCCCCCCGACGGTCAATGGCATGAACACTTCCCTTGCAACCCTTTCAACGACATCTATGATCATCTTTCTTTTCTCATGGGAGGCAGTTATGTCAAGAAAACAGAGTTCATCCGCCATCTCATCCTCATAGGTTTTGGCATTATCAACAGGGTCGCCCGCGTCTTTAAGTCCCAAAAAATTTATCCCCTTCACAACCCTGCCTTCCATGACATCGAGACAGGGGATTATCCTTTTAGTCAGCATACTTCACTGCTTCCTCTATTTTTATGAGACCTTCATATACCGCCTTGCCCAGTATGACAGCCCAGGCTCCCATATCCTTCAGTCTCTTGACATCGTCAATATGAGTTACGCCTCCGCTTGCAATAACCGGAATTTTTGTCATGCTTAACATATTTTTCATGCCTTCATAATCCGGGCCGGAGAGCATCCCGTCCTTTGCGATACTCGTGCTGAGAATGGCCATTATCCCTGTCTGCTCAGATTCTTCAAGGATTTGTTTAATGTCTTTATTGACGGCAGTCTTCCACCCTCTCACCATGGGTTTTCCATCGAGTAGATCAAGCCCGAGCACGATGTTTTTAAACGTTGAAAGACTCTTAAAAAATTCAGCATCCTCAAGTGCGCTGGTTCCCACAATTACCCCATCAATGCCCAGCTCGCAGTAGAATTTAATAGCTCCTTCATTCCTGATGCCTCCCCCTGCCTCCATGTACCCGTCCACCTTGAGCCTTATTTCTTTTATGATCTCGTGGTGGGTGCGTTGACCTGTTCTCGCTCCGTCGAGGTCAATGATGTGGAAATCCCGTGCCCCCTGCTGTAGCATCTCTTCGATCTTATTGACAGGGTTTTCGCTGTATACCGTTACCTTGTCGAAGTCTCCTTTCTTGAGGCGTACGGTTTTACCGTCCATAAGATCCATGGCAAAGAGCGCCTTCATCTTGGTGTATCCTCCGTTGGTAAAGCCGAATCCTTTTCGACCGCTTGTGATACTTTTTCCACAAGTGCATCCAAACCCTTTTCGACCCCTTCTTTAGACAGCGCTTCTGCTGTTATCCATTTACCTCCCCGGCTGAAGAATTTTCCTATGCCGAAGAGATTGTCCGTTAGAGCCTGCTGGTCCTCGTTAAAGACAAATATCTTTTTCAGGGTGTTATCTTCAAAAAGGTGCATGTGAAAGCCGACGCCTGCCGGCTTTTCTACCGAATAATTGCCGCCTTTCCGTTCTTCAAACCTATAAACATATACATTGATATATTGATCTCTTTCCTTTCCGCCTGAAAATATTATCTTTCTTGCATGCAATCCATCTTCAAGCTGTTTACCTACGATCACCAGCGCGTCTCTGTGGACATTCCCGTTTTTAATAAATCTCCCGCAATACTTGCATCTGTCAATGCCTTCAGTGCTTTCAACTTTTTCGATATAGACGCCGATATCTTCATCGGCCCGGCAAATTACAGCAAAGGTGAATATTGCGATCAGCACGAGAAGGGCGATATATGTCTTTTTTAATGTCAGCATAACCCTACAATTCTACAGGAAAACTCTTGCAAATGGAAGAAGAAAACGTATTTTCAGATCAATGATTTTATGTATTTAACGAGGTAGTCTATCTTTAAAATGCTGGAAGGTTTTGCGGTGACGGCCTTTGTAAAATATGCCCTTGCAACCCCCTTTTCTCCTGCTAAATACAATTTTCTGAAGAGTTCCAGGCATCTTCGTGATACAAAGTCCTTGCGGAGATATTCAAGTGCCCCCCCATAGAGCGGATCATTCAGGATTGCCCCCACAAGGGCGATATCCTGCCTTTTCAGCTCTTCGATGTTGTGTCTGAGACTGTCCTGGTGCCATAGCGTAACAGCAGTTGGTCTTTGCGTATAGTATGCTGTTGCTGAAAAAAATATCTTGCAAAAATAGACAACATCCTCACCGTTTGACAGACCAACAGGGAATCTGAACTGTTTTGCAATACTGCCCTTAGCCAACACCGCACATGTTGCAAAGGGAAGCCGGCCGAGGATAAGGTCTTCATAGAATTTGCCGGAGCTTTTGTCGCTTTTGAATCCGGGCTGACATGACAGGGACCCGTCCCGTCCCTTTTTTGAGTATGTTTCTGTAATCACCGCACCGATATGCGTGTTTTTAAAAAGGATGTCCAACCTTACACTCATTGCATCTTCGGTGAAATAATCATCAGCATCGAGGAATCCTATGAAATCGCCGTTGGCAGATTCAATACCCCTGTTCCGTGCCGCGGACACCCCGGCATTCTCCTGAAAAATATAAACAATCCTGTCCCCGTATCGTTCGATGATTTCTCTTGTATTGTCTGTAGAGCCATCATCAACAACAATGATTTCAAGGTTCTTATAAGTTTGCTGTAAACAGGATTCCAGCGCGACAGGTAAGTATTCTCCGTAATTATAGGTAGGTATTATGATGGAAATTAAAGGCGATGGATTATAGTCCCGCATTCTGTAAGTTTACCTTTGCTTTCTTTTAATTTCAAACAAAACCCGAATAATTTTGCTTTCAACTTTACATATACAATGGCTAATGGGTAAAATAACAATAAATCTCTGAAAAAGGAATTCCCATATGAAAAAGATTGAAAAGATGTCTCCAAAAGAAGCGCGGGCATTAATCCGAAGAGGAGAATGGCGGAAATCTACAGCAGGTATTGCTTTAGGCTATGCCCAGGCCAACCTTGTTGTGCTGCCCGGGCAGTATGCATTTGATTTTCTTCTTTACTGCCAGAGAAATCCGAAACCATGTCCCTTGCTGGAAGTACTGGAACCCGGTAAATATATAACGGAATTTTTGGCAGCAGGTGCAGATGTCACCACAGATATCCCGCTTTATAATGTTTACAAACGGGGAAAGTTGGCTGCCACTATACAGGATGTTGAGGATTTATGGCAGGACGACTTTGTCACATTTCTTTTAGGATGCAGCTATTCTTTCGAAGAAGCCCTTATGAAGGTAAAAATACCGGTCCGGCACATAGAGGAAGACAGGACAGTTCCGATGTATATCACCAACATCCCCTGCAACCCGGCAGGTATCTTCAAGGGTCCTATGGTTGTCTCGATGAGACCTGTCCCCGAAGCGCTTGTGGTAAAGGCGGTTCAGGTTACATCGCGCTATTCTGCTGTTCATGGCGGCCCCGTACATATAGGTAACCCTGCGAAGATAGGCGTTAAGGATTTACATAAACCGGATTTCGGTGATTCCGTTACGATTAAAACCGGCGAAGTGCCTGTTTTCTGGGCCTGCGGTGTTACCCCTCAGGCTGCAGTTATGAAGGTCAAACCGGACATCTGTATTACCCATGCCCCGGGCCATATGTTCATCTCGGACATACTCAACGAAGAACTGGCGGCTATGTAGCGCGAAGGTACAATAGCCGGAACCGGAAGCGGGACGTTTTCTATGCAAATTAATTAAGATTGCAGGTGGATTAAGAAAAAGAATATGGGAATCAACCCTCCGGAGGGCTTGACACTATGCGAAAAATTGTAATTATACAGCTTCTGACAGCGGTTTTATGCATCCTTTGCGGCGCCGGCTTTGCGCAGACAGACGATGCTGTTTTGGCTGCGGCTCAAATGAGGAAACCCGTCCTTATTCAAGACCTGGCTACACTGGTGAATATCGATTCCGGCACCGACGATGCAAAAGGCTTAACACAGGTTGAGTCTTTTCTTGCGCAGCGGCTCAAGGATTTAGGAGCTAATGTTGAAATTTCTGCTGCGCAGCCGGCTGCCGGCAAAATGATTTCAGGCACTTTACAAGGAAACGGCACCAAAAATATCATGCTGATGATTCACTATGATACTGTGTTCGGTGCTGGAGAAGTCGCCAGGCGTCCGTTCAGAATTTCCGGCAGCAAGGCTTTTGGGCCGGGTGTTGCCGATGCCAAGGGCGGCGTCTTGATTATTCTGCATGCTTTGGATATTGCGCGTGAGCGGGGGTTTAAAGGATACAGAACACTCACCATTTTTTTTAATCCGGACGAAGAGAAGAGTTCATTGGGTTCTCGTGAAATGATTCGGAAATTATCATCCAGGCAGGATTATGTGTTGATTTACGAACCACCCGAAGCCGATCGAGTGACAGTTGCCGCAAACGGACTTGCATATATTCATCTGAATGTAAAGGGTTTGGCGTCCCATGCCGGATCAGCGCCGGAACGGGGACGCAACGCAGCAGTTGAGCTATCCAATCAGATTATGCAGCTGAAAGATTTAGGAGATCCTACGAAAGGCACAACAGTCAATTGGACTTTTTTGCAGGCTGGCGACCGGATCAACGTTATCCCTGGAAAGGCCGATGCAACAGCCGATATGCGAATGACCGATCTGACGGAAATTGAACGTGTCCAAAAGGATGCCACTAAAATTATTCAGAAAAAACTTATCCCGGAAACAGAAGTGAATATCCGGATTGAATACCGCAGGCCGCCGTTTTTCCGAAATCCGGCCAGCGATAAACTGGCTGCTCTGGCTAATAAAATTTATCAGGAACTTGGCAAAACAATCGATCCTGTCATGATGCGCTATGCAACAGATGCGGGCATTGCCTGTAATCCAGATAACGACAAGCCGGCAGTTCTGGATGGCATGGGAATCGTGGGTGACCGCATCCATTCGCCTGATGAATGGGCAGATTTAGACAGCATTACACCAAGGTTGTATCTGACTGTGAGGATGCTTGAGATGTTGGTAAAGCCGGGGATTGAGTAACCGGGAAAGGCCTCTTTATGGCCGATTGGCTGCAAACGGTGGTTATACCGTTCAGCTATGCCTTGCGTTTATCTATTTTTTCGCCCGACGACAGTATAAGCTGTAAGTGTTGCCAGGAAGCTGCCCTTTTCGGTTCTATTGATAAGTTCTTCGATCCAGCAGTGGCCTTGAGCCGTGGAAATGATTCCTGCTGCAGCGGCCCTTTGTACCGTTTCCCGTAAATTGTACACCTTGTCAGCCGTTTCGAAATCCGTAATAACCGAGGTGCCGGGGTAAATTTTTACATCTGACAAACCGGATGAAATGAAATAATCGCACAAGTTACGGCCGATCCAGCTGTTTGTGAAAGAATAGCACCACAAATTCTCAAGGGCCCGGGTAATTTCAATATCCTGAGACGTTATTGAAAACGTCCCCCAATCATTATCATATGCGAGAAGCAGCCCATTCGGTTCAAGAACACGGACCAACTCGGAGATGGCCTTTTCGGGCTGTGCAATATGCTGCAGCACCCGGTCAATCCGGCATCGTGTAAAGGAATTATCGGGAAAAGGAAGTGCTTTTACATCTCCTGTCTGAAATTGAACGGGCAGCCGCGAAGAAGGTTTCCGTGACCGGGCCTTCTCAACCATTGCAGCGCTTGAGTCGAGACCTATTACCTTTCCACCCGGCATTATCAGCTCAGCGATCCTGAAAGCGTCATCGCCAAGCCCGCAACCAGCCTCAAGCACCGTCATCCCATGCTTAAGCTGCAGCAGTTCGTAGCTTTTCAGCTTATATTCCCTGAAATATGCCAACGAATCCAACAAAGCAAGGCAGGCAAAATATGCATCCTGGTTTTTCGCGCTGTCAACGTCGGTGAAGCCAGTCGAGAGATACTCGTCGGTCATAAAAACTCCTTTAGCAGCAGACATAACCCTGGATTTATCGTCAGAATCACATGGGTGCCGGACCATCTCTCTCAGGCACACCCTTAATTGCTGGATCAGGAATTGATGTTTAGAGGGTTAGAAGTTTAGAGGATTAGCTAATCATCCAAACATCCAACCTTCCAATCATCCGAAATCTTTTACCCTTTAATCCTTAATCTTGACATTCCTTGTCTCTCGACGGTTTGCACCCCGACACCTTCCTGACGACATATTCGGGATAAACGCAGGATTAAAGCTTGCGTGATTCGAAAGTAGTTGTCAGGGACCCGAGCCCGGCTATGCGTGTGTATCGGGTTTCTTCATATGAAACCAGGCGTTCAGGGCACAGAAATAATAACCTCCATGGATACCCATTGCCCTTGCCGCTGATGAAAAGTGTGTTAAAGCTGATTCCGCATATCGCATATATTCATCCCTCCCAAGCATTAATGAGAGTTTTATAAGGCACATGATACCGGTGGAGTTTGCCGAAGGATGAGGGGTGTCTTCAATGCCCTTTAACCGCATGCCGATAACCTCTTCTGCTGTATCGAAAAATCCGCCATCCTTTTTATCCCAAAATTTTCCGACACATTGCCCCATATACAGGTCGGCCTGATCCAGATAGTTCTTGTCCCCGCTCACCTCATAGGCACTGATCAGCGCATCAATGAAATTCACATAATCATCAAGGAAGGCTTCTACCCCTTCTGAATGAAAGAGTTGTCCGTTTGGGGCATTTGTTTTTGAAATCCTGTCAAGACTTGTGATCGCAAATTCTTTGACCCTTTTGTCACCAAACGCCCTGTATGCCTTCAGGAATGAAGATATGAGCATCCCGTTCAGGGAAGTATACATTGCCATGTCTATAACAGGTTTCTGTCTTCCCCCCCTCTCCTTCAAAAGCCTTTCTTTTCCACTCAAGAGAATCCTTTTAACGTCTACTTCGTCCATATCCAGTTTTTTTGCAAGTTCCCCTGTTCCCTGTGTGATACGGAGTACCATTTTTGAAGCATCGTGGCGCATTGCCCCATTTTGATGGAGGAAATAAGGAGAAAGGACTTTATACTCCTCAGCGGTCAGGAGGTTCTTAAAATCTTCATCCCGCCAGATAAAATACCCTCCTTCGTCATCAGGGGTAACATCGGCATCCTGACTTGCGTAAAAACCGCCATCCGGGTGCGAAAGCTCGTGTCTCAGAAAGTCAATGATGCCTTCCGCTACCTCTTTAAAATAATTATCCCCGAAGATAGAATACGCATCAATATAGTTCCTTAAAAGCCATGCGTTATCATCGGCCATTTTTTCGAAATGCGGGATAGTCCACGCCTCATCCGTAGAATACCGGTGGAATCCGCCGGCGAGCTGGTCGTGAATACCGCCATCCGCCATTGAGATAAGCGCTTTTTTAATAGCGCCCCCGAGGGCTTCATTTTTACTGAAAGAATAACGGTTAATGAGAAACTCCAGCGCACCGGACATGGCGAACTTCGGGGCACTCCCAAAACCGCCATGAAGACGGTCCATACCTGAAAGCATCTCTTTTTCTGCTTCATCGAGCATGGATTTATCAAAGCCCTCAACGGATACCGTGACCTGATTTTTGAGAAATTCGATATATCTTTCACCGTACCCCATTGCTTCGTCTTGTTTTTCGCTGTATAACCGGCTTATTGCGAGCAGTATGGCTTTAAACCCGGGCCTTCCGAAGCCTTCATCAGGCGGAAAGTAAGTGCCGCCATAAAAGGGTTTTTTATCGTGGGTTAGAAACATGCTGAGCGGCCAGCCTCCGTTTACGCCCATAGCTGCAAGCGCCAGCTGGTATCTCCTGTCTACGTCTGGCCTCTGGTCCCGGTCAAGCTTTACGGGAATAAAATATTCGTTGAGCAGTCTTGCCACCTCTTCATCTTCAAAGCATTCCTTTGCCATAACATGGCACCAGTGGCACCATATTGCACCGGAGCTTAAAAACACCGGTTTATTTTCCTTCTCCGCCCTCTCGAATGCCTCATCACACCAGGGATACCAGTCTATCTTCTGGCGGGATGCATGCTGAAGATACGCAGATTTTTCATTTGCAAGTCTGTTCATGTTTCACCTCACAAAAAAGAAAGTAATTAAGTAATTAAGTAATTAAGTAACTGAGTAAATAAGTAATTGAGAATCAAAAAGTTTCTCTTGTATGAGCACTTAATCACCCAATCACTTACTTACTTATTTACAAATTACTTGCCTCTACGCGCTGCTGTAATTGCAGAACGGTTCGGCCTCCATCATATCCCCGCAGGACTCATAGGCTCTCGCCCTGCAGCCGCTGCATATTTTAAGGTATCTGCATGTGCCGCATTTGCCTTTATACTGCGAAAGGTCTCTCAACTGGTTGAAGACCGGTGAATTGATCCAGATATCTTTGACTCCATCCTGTTGTACATCGCCTGAGGGGATTTCCAGGTAACCGCACGGCTGAGCAACACCCCTGTGGGAGATGAACATAAAGCTTTTCCCAGCTAGGCAGCCCGCACTTTTCGGAGAATCGCCCTTTTTTTTCACAATCCTGTAATAGTGCGGCGCACAAGTTACCTTTATCTCGATTTCGTTTTCCTTTTCGATCCCGTAGAGCCATTCGAGTATATTTTCGTACATCTCTGCATCAAGCTCTTTGCCTTTTAAACCTTCGCCCCTCCCCACCGGTACGAGGAGAAATATGTGCCACGCGCAGGCGCCAATCGACTTTACAACATTATATATATATTCGAGGTCGTCAACATTGAGACGTGTAACCGTTGTATTAATCTGGAAAGGGAGTTTCCCATTCGTGAGTATATCTGCCGCTTCCATCACGGCATTGAACGAGCCGTCAACACCTCTGAATGAGTCATGGCTCATCCTGTCTTTTCCGTCAAGACTCATACTTACCCTCTTTATCCCTTTTTCCTTTAACCTTTCCCCTTTTTCCTGATCCAACAGTGTTCCGTTGATTGCTATAACAAGCCGTAAGCCCTTCTCTGTCCCATACTCTATTATGTCAAATATATCGTCCCTCATAAGTGGTTCTCCGCCTGTGAGGATAATGGTTGGCGAGGCAAAACTGCTTATGCTGTCGAGGATATTTCTGCATTGGCCGGTGCTCAGTTCGCCCGTATGCGGTCCAAAGGTTGCGGCGGCCCTGCAGTGGATACAGTTGAGGTTGCAGTTCCTCGTAAGCTCCCAAGCAACCATTCTCAGAGGGTATTCTATTTGAGCCACCCCGCTATATCTTTTGCAAAATAGGTGATGATAATATCTGCGCCGGCACGTCTTATGCCGGTCATTAATTCGAGAACCGTCCTTTTATAATCAAAATAGTTTTTTGAGGCTGCGAGCTTTATCATGGAATACTCGCCGCTTACCGAATAGGCTGCCAGCGGTATGTTGAATGCCTGTTTTGCCATTGACAGTACATCGAGGTAAAAAAGGGCGGGTTTTACCATAATAATATCTGCACCCTCTTCAATGTCCAGTTGTATCTCTCTTAATGCCTCCATCTGGTTGGGGGGGTCCATCTGATAGGCCTTTCTATCGCCAAACTGCGGCGGCGATTCGGCGGCATCACGAAATGGGCCATATAGGCACGAAGCGTATTTGGCCGCATAGCTCATGATAGGCGCTTCATAATATCCGTTAATATCAAGCATCTGCCTGATTACTTTCACCCTGCCGTCCATCATGTCCGAAGGGGCTACCATGTCGGCACCTGCCTTGATGTGGGAAAGCGCAGTCTCTGCAAGGAGTTTCAGAGTTTCATCGTTGTCAACATAACCGTTTTTAATTACACCGCAATGTCCGTGACTTGTATATTCGCACATGCAGACATCGGTAATAACCATAATGTCATCACCGAATAACTTTTTAATCCTCCTTGTTGCCTCCTGGACAACCCCCTTTTCAGCATAGGATCCGCTGCCCGTTTCATCTTTCTTTGCAGGTATCCCGAAGAGCAGTATGGCAGGTATGGAGTGGCTTATAACGTCCTCAACCTCTTTCAGCAACCCCTCCACGGAAAACTGGTACACATCAGGCATGGAAGGGATGGGCATCTTTGCCTGGGTCATTTCTTTGACAAATAAGGGGTAGACCAGATGTTTTGTCGAGAGCTCTGTTTCCTGGATCAACCCTCTGAATTTTTCATTCTTTCTCAATCTTCTCGGCCTGTATTCAGGAAATTTCATGTTTGCTCCTTCTTCCATGTCTGGTTTTATCGAAACCTCTATAATTATTTTGCCGCCCGCTTCGCTCGACAAAGGCGGACAAGAGCAGACAAATGATTACTTTGCCAGCCGGCGACATTGCCGCCTGCCAAATATTCAGCCCTTGCGGGCGAATATATTAAATTTTCACTCTGCCCGGAGGGCATGGAGTATATCGGGTGCCAAGTCGGCAGCCGATATAAAATAACGTCCATTTTTTGTCCGTTCTTGTCTGCGGCTAAATAAAGAATGTTTTTCATATGTTTTTGGCCATTAGCTGTTTGCTAACCGCTTATTTCTTCTTCCGTCAGATAGCATTGCGGATCCTCCGCCCACACATCCCCGGTTGCCGCTTCTGCCCTTACCCTGAAATTACCGCCGCAGATATCGAGCCACCTGCACCGTGTGCACCTTCCTTTAACATACCTTTTCTTTTCCTTGAGCTTTGCCATCAACTCATTATTCGTGTCCATCCAGATTTCGCTGAAGGGTCTTTCGCGCACGTTCCCGAAGTTGTAATGCCTCCAGAACTGGTCTGCGTGAACATTCCCTTCCTCATCCACGCATGCAATCCCCACGCCCGATGCATTACCCTCGTTCATCATGAGCAATTCATAAACCTCTTCGGCCCTTCTCCTGTTTTCCCTGAGGAGCCTCAGATATACGTAGGGCCCATCAGCATGATTATCAACGGTAAGAACTTCAAGGGGCTTTCCCCTGTCGAAAAATGCCTTCGTCCTGTCCATAATGTAGTCTACGATTTTTCGTGATTCCGCATGAGATATGTCCTCACTGATCAGTTTTGACCCTCTCCCCGCGTAGACAAGATGATAGAAGCAGACCCTCGGGATATCTTCTGCTTCGATAATGTCAAAAATCTTCGGAATCTCATCGCAGTTTCTTTTATTTATGGTAAAGCGCAGCCCCACTTTGATACCGGCCTTTTTCGCATTTCTCACCCCTGCTATTGCACGGTCAAAGGCGCCTCTGGCACCCCTGAAGTCATCATTTATCTGACCTGTTCCATCCAGACTGATGCCTATGTAGGAGAGCGCGCACTGTGCAAACTGTTTTGCCTTTTCTTCAGTAATGAGGGTGCCGTTTGTAGAAATGACAGCCCTTAATCCTTTACTAACAGCATAATTAATCAATTCCGGCAAATCCTCCCGGAGAACAGGCTCTCCGCCGGAAAAGAGGATGACCGGTACACCAAAATCAGCGAGGTCGTCAATCAATCGCTTTCCTTCACCGGTTGATAACTCATTCCCTTTATAAGTCTCGTTCTCAGCGCGGGCATAACAGTGGACACACTTCAGATTGCACCGCTTTGTCATATTCCAGACCACAACGGGCTTCTTGTCTGCGGAAAATTGAAGGAGGTGAGACGGGAGTTTCCGGGAATCCCTTCCGTAACGCAACGGGTCAGACGCCTCAACGGCGCCGCAATAAAGTTTGGAAATCCCGATCATAGCGTTATTTTGTACACAAAAGCTGGAAAAGTCAATCCTTGATATGTTAGTGACGGAGAGTTTCTTTGCCAGGAAGGGGTGAAGTAGCATTATGTATTGACAACGTTATTACATCATGCTACAAAAGGGTATGGAATTTACCTGGAATGAAGAGAAGAATAAAGAGAACATGCAAAAACATGGCGTTGATTTCCGGGAGGTTCAGGAGATATTTGACGATCCGTTTCATTTTTCCATTATGGATACAAGGTTTAATTATTTTGAGGAACGATGGATAACGATAGGCCGGACAAAAAACGGGTTAACCATTGTTGCAGGGCACCTTTACCTTTTTAATGAAAAAGGCACGGAAACTATCCGGTTGATTACAGCAAGAAAGCAACCAGGAAAGAGAGGGAAGATTATGAACACATCGGAAGATAAAGAAAACTTTGAATTACAGGCTGAGTACGACTTTTCAAAGGGTATCAGGGGGCGGTTTTATCGGCCCAAAAAAATATCTACGACGATAAGAATTGACGACGATGTTGTGCTGTATTTCAAGAAGCTTGCCACAGAAAAAAAGGTTGCGTATCAGACGTTGATGAATGATGCCTTGCGGGGATATTTGAAAGCACTATCGCGGTAGTTCTTAAGAAAGACCTTTGCACGGTAATTTCCCTGAATTACCTTGTAACTGTTTGATATATATG
>CAYMTB010000005.1:0-36776 GCA_964393225.1 uncultured Syntrophorhabdaceae bacterium | reverse complement strand
ACATTGTTTATTGCATTTTGCATGCTTGGCCTCGGCTGCTTTATTCACTGCGTATCTAAAGGGATATTGATAAGGAATATTGTCTTGTGCACAGAAGGGATATACCGCATTGTAAGACATCCGTACTATCTGGCCAATTTTCTTATTGACTGGAGCTTCTGCCTGTTAAGCGGCAGTCTTCTCCTGCTGTTGCTTTATCCTTTCCTTTTTTTCTTTGCCTATGGACCTACCATGAGGAAAGAGGAACAATTTCTTTTCGCCGAACATAGTGACATATTTATCGAAAGTGTGCTGAAAACGCCGCAAATTTTTCCGGATATAAACTCTATCAGAAATATCAGAACGCTGTTTAACGGTTTTTCCGCTGAAAGAATAACGCTGAAAGAATATTCCAGGACCATGAAATTTATCGCTACAGGTCTGCTTCTTGGACTCATCCAGAGGATCAAACCAGACATTATTCCAAGATTCCAGTATGTTTCTTTCCCGCCAATAAAGGATATTGATGAGCTCCTGGTGGTTTTGCTCCTGATCATGCTTTATGTTTCGAGCGGCGTTATTCTTCGATTGTCGAACCGGGACAGGTATATCCGGTATGAGTCCCGTTCGTTGTAATGACGTCCCGGAGGATGGTGTTATGAAAGAAAACATGAGAGAAAGCAAATTCGGGACACTCCTTTTCGCTGACGACGATCCCTTTCTGCGCGGCATTGTCAGGGACATACTTGTCATGTCAGGATACACTGTCGTAGAGGCTGTAAATGGAGAAGACGCGATTGGGAAGTTCGTGAAACATAAGGACAGGATAACCCTCCTCATCCTTGATGTGAATATGCCGGGAAAGAACGGAAGAGAAGCCTTCGAAGAGATCCGGAAAATGAAGCCCTGCATAAAGGCCCTCTTCATAAGCGGATATGCCCGCGATATAGTTCTGGACAAATGGGCGCACAAAGAAACGGTCGATTATCTCTCAAAGCCCTTCATGCCGGATGAACTTCTTTGGAAAATAAGAGAGGTGCTGGATAAACGGGTAATGTAACAATTCGCACACGTCTTAACGCGGTGGGTTTTGCTGCAATAAAATAACAAAAGGAGGAAAGGATATGAAAACAATCACGGTATTTCTTTGTTTGCTGTTTCTCATGGGAGGCAGCGCCTATGGAGATCAGACTGCCCCCGACGGTTCGGAAGGACCCCGGGTGCGGCAAGGCGGAGGAGACGAGTCATCCCCGCAGGGTGGACCTCGCTCCGACCGATCCCGGGGAAATTCCCGGGACGAACGGCGCGGCCCGCCACCTGAGGCATATACAGCATGTGTGGGGAAGAGTGCGGGAAGCATATCGCAGTTTACAGATCCCCGCGGTGAGGCGCTGACAGGGACCTGTGAGGAAGAGAACGGAAAAATGGTGCTCCGGCCGGATAAAAACAAGGGTAGCAAGCAGGAGCAGGCCCGTGACAAAGCAGGACGCTCTAATACAATACGGTGATGATTACAGACAAGAGATGCAAATACGAAAACAATGATAACTATATACGCTGAATGCAAAAAAGATAGGAGAGCGGAAATGAAAAAAGTATTATTCATAAGTTTCCTGGCAGTAGTTCTGGGACTTTCAGCAATTGCACATGCTAATGCTTACACCATCTCCGGTTCAGTAAAAGATAGTTCGACGAACCAGGGCATCCCTGCAGCAACGGTAACCGTCAGGAATGGATCAAATGCGGCAGTGGCAACCATCTCTACCGATCAGGCGGGAAATTACACCACTACCGTCGCAACAGCCGGCGACTATTACGCCTCAGCAGCGAAGGCAGGGTACGATGATTTCAGCCCGCCGCCTTACCCTGTTGAGATCAGCGTTACAAGTCCCGCCGCGGTCTTCAACATGGTCCTCACCCCTGCCGGTGCGCCGCCCGCAACCTTAAGCCTCGCACCGGGGTGGAACCTGATTTCCCTGCCCCTTCAGCCTGCAGATAATGCCATAGCAACAGTGCTTTCAGGGATTGCAGGAAAATATAGTATTGTCTGGGGAGATTTTGACCCAGCCACCCAGCGATGGAAGTTCAAGGGTGCATCAGGAGGTGGATCACTGAACACTATGGATGCAGGGAAGGCATACTGGATATATATTGCAGATACCAACCGTGCTTTATTGACTGTCAAAGGGAACCAGACTGAACATTCTATCACCTTAAAGCCTGGCTGGAATTTCATAGGATATAACAAACTGACAGAGACTGCTGCAGCAGATGCTATCATTAGCATTGCAGGGAAATTCTCCATCATATGGGGAGATTTTAACCCCACCACCCAGCAATGGAAGTTCAAGAGTGCATCGGGAAGCGGGTCATTAAACAGGTTTGAATCTGGCAAAGGATACTGGATTCGTGCAAATGAGGCTTCATTATGGACGCTTCCATCTGGATCCACCCCCCCTCCGGGTACCCCCTCCATGAACACAGACCAGACTGTATCCGATCAGGCTCAGTCCATGACCATAGCCTTTGACGGCTTGGCGTTCGTGACGGGCAGCTTCTGCGCCCAAACCTTCTATCCCCCTGGCAAGGTCGCCGACTTCTTCGGCTTTCAGTACCTGCGCGACAACGACCTGTCCGGGATGGGACACAATACCGACTTTACGACTTTGACAGCTGATCCGATACTGGTCCTGCTGAATGATGTTCAACTCAAGATCCTCTCGGACCTGGGCACTGCTGAAGCCACCCTGAACGATAACTATGGATACGCCCGTTTTCCTTTGGCGAAGGCATTTCGACGTCTGAATGACGGCGACCTGCCCACAGGGAAAACGGGCCTGAGCCGCGAAGCGGTGAAGGCATTTTCGGCGTATCTGTTCAGCATCGACGGCGAGATGAGCTACCTGCGCGCAAAAGCGTATGCAAGCGTCCTCGGATCCATGGACACAACCCAGCAGGCAGCATTGGCCGCCATGAAGGGGAAGGGATCGCTCGAGTGGACGCAGCCGACACAGGCTCAAATCGATGCAGTGCTTGCCAGGTACCCGGGCCAGATGATGCGTACATATGCCGGCGAGATGCTCGCATGGTACCTGGGGAACATTGATGCAGATGTCTACTTTTGCCCCGAGCGGCAGGGCACATACTTCGGGTCTTTTTTCATGAAAGACATCAAAGCGATGAACAATCCCAGCTATACGATCGATTCGAATATGACAGCGGACATGGGGGACACATTCCTGGCAGCCCTGGACACCACGCAGAAAGCCAAGGTTACCGGCCTCGTGACGGAACAAAAAACGGACCTGCTCTCCATCGTTGCCAAGCGGAACGAGATCTCCACGAAACTGCGGAATCTCCTCGGCTCGGGAGAGACAGTCGACAAAGCCACGGTAGTCAGTCTCTCCAGGCAATACGGCGAACTGGACGGGGATATCTCCTATCTTTACGCTACCGCCTTCTCATCTGTCGGGACATCGCTGACCAGCAGCCAGAAGAGTACGCTCACGACACTCAGAAAAACAGCCACGGCCGAGACCGGCGGCTCACCCGACTACGACAACCTGTGCGGCAATGGCTACCTCTACTCTGCGCCGCTGAAGACTCCGCCAACGGTCATGAACACCGACTTCATGTTCGGGGTCTGCGGGGCAGCGGGGAGCAGTTGCAGCACAGGTTGGGACTGTTGCTCGTTCTCATGTGGCAGTAATGTGTGCGGATCGTCCTTTACCCTGACGAGCTCGGCTTTTGTGGCCGGAGGGTCCCTCCCCAGCCAGTACACCTGCGACGGGAGCCTCGGCATGCTGAGTCACAGTCCGCCGCTCGCCTGGACCGGGGCACCCTCTGGTACGGTCACATTTGCACTGACGATCTCCACCATCGCCCTTGACGGCACGAAATGGAACTGGGTGCTGTACAACATTCCTAACACCGTGTCGTCGCTGGCGGAAGCGACAACGCTCGGCACCGCCGGCGTAAGCACTGACGGTCCCGACCTGAGATACTATCCCCCCTGCTCGACGGGCCCCGGGGAGAAGACCTACGCGTTCACACTCTATGCCCTCTCAGGCACACCGATGTTCTCCGTACCCGTTACCGGCGATATCCTCACCAGCACAATCAGCCCTCTCATTCTCGGAAGCAGCCAGGTGAACTTCACCTATACGCGTACCGGATTATAATGTGAAAAGGGGGTGTGTCATAAAATTCTGTTGCGATGGTAGTCGGAGAGGTTCGGCTACCATCGCACATCTCACCGCATCGAAAAAGGAGATTAAAAAATGAAAACGGGAACAATAGTACTTATAGTGGCCATGTGCTTTTGTGCATTTGCTGCCATAGCACAAGACCGGCCGCCACAGGGAACGCAAACCAAACGGGAGCCGCCGCCTCAAGCCTATGAGGATTGCAAGGGCAGGAAGGCCGGTGATACGGTTCAGCATACAACACGGGAAGGCAGGGTTGCTGCCACCTGCGTGGACTCGCCCCGGGGTCTGGCGGCTCGGCCCAACCGGCAGCCGGGTGCCCAGCCAGACGTTCAGCCGCCAAAGCCTGATTCTCAGGGAGGACAGCAGCTTCGCGGCAGTGCGCAAAAATACTCCATCGAGCAGGCAATTTCCGACCAGGCCCAGCTCCACACCATCGCTTTCAACGGTCTCGCTTTCATCACCGGTAATTACGGAGCTGCCACCTTCATCCCGCCCGGTAAGGTCTGCGACTTCTTCGGCTTCCAGTATATGCGCGACATTGACGCGGCGGGGAAGGGGCATAACCCCATATTCCTGAATCGCGTTGCGGGAAACGTGCTGTATATCCTGAATGACAAACAGCGTGCCCAGCTGGAAAAAGCAGCGCGCCAGGAGGCCGAACAGCTGCGCGTGCTTGCCGGGATGCGCCTACCGCTCATCAAGGCCTTCTACCGTGAACTCAACAGCGACATTCCGCAGGGAAGCAAGGGGTTGAACAGGGATGCGGTAATGTGGTACACGGGCGAAATTTTTGCATTTGATGCACAGTTGAGCTACCAGCGGGCACAACTCTTCGGGCAGCTTGCCGCGTCCTTCACGCCGGAGCAGAAAACCCGGCTCGCGAGGATGAAATTCGGCGACTTCAACACCTGGCCCGAAATCGATGTAGAAAAGTACAAGCTGCCAAGAGGCACGGAAAAACTTGTCAATGTGTCATACATGACCTACGCCAGCGAGTTCTTCAGCTGGTATGCAGGATCGGTGGAGGCAGATACGTACTTCTGTCCGGAACGCCACGGTACCTATTTCGGCGGTTTCTACATGAAGGACATGCCGGCCATGGGCAAGCGTGATTACGATATCAGCACATCCGTGACCGGCGATAGCGGCAAGGAGTTCCTCAATGTCCTTACCGGAAAACAGCGGCAGAATATCACCGCTATCCCCGACCTGCAGCGCAAGGTGCTTCAGGAAACTGTCAGCGTGCGGCGCGCAATATCTATGGAATTACGCAAGTTTCTCAAAGGAGGACAGGCAGACAAGGGAAAAGTGATAGCTCTCGGCCGTCGCTATGGCGAACTGGACGGGGAGATGTCTTACTACTATGCGACCGCTTTTGCGTCGGTCAACAAGACACTGACCGCACAACAGATGGAAAAACTGGCAAAGATGCGCACGATCAACCCATCAGACCCCAAAGGCCCTTTCCTGTACTCATCGGCGGTTATCATGCCGAAAATCGAGAACACAGACTTCCTCTTTGGTGTGCAATGAGCGAATTCAAATGTGTCATACACCCGGTCAAGCAAGCCCGTGTGCCCGGAAAGTAAGCATTGGCGGCCTCAGGGCCGAACTTAGGCCCACGGGATGGATAACATGTGAGATAGCAAATAATGAATAATCATGGAAGATTTGATTAAATAATTCAAAGAGTTAAAAATATGGCAAAAGAATATACGGTGAACTTGATAAAATGTTTTTATCTGTTCACTATTCATTATCGGCTATCCGCTGAAATAACATCAGGATTAATATTGACAAACACAACTACATATTTTAAAAGTTTTCATATAGGGATAAAAAGATATGGGCAGTAAAAAACACAAAAGGGGTGCAGTTATGAAAAAATCAGTATTATTTTCAATGTTTTTGTTGTTTTTTGTCAGTTTATTTATGGTATGTCCGCTCGCGTATGCCCAAAGCACAATAAAGGTGGGTATTGTTGACACCTACACAGGGCCGGCAACAACATTCACAATGGATGTGCTCGACGGCTTCAAGCTTGCCGTCAATAAAATTAACGCAAAGGGCGGTGTCCTCGGAAAAAAAATCGAATACACTACACGCGACGAAAAATTTAAACCCGATATCGGCCTTGCCATGGCAAAAGAACTTGTACTGAAGGAAAAGGTCGACATTCTCATGGGTACAATCAACAGCTCAACGACCCTCGCCATTTCCGATTTCGTGAAAAAAGAGAAGGTACCGTTTTTTGTAACATTTGCGAAAAGCGATAAGATCATAGGCGAAAAAGGACACAATTATATATTTAATATGAATGAAAATACCGCTATGGCAGGAAGGGCGGCGGCCGTTGCACTGGCGAAAAAACCATATGTAAAGTACTGGATTGCCGGTGATGATTATGAATACGGGCGTGCCATTGCAGAAAATGTATGGAATAACCTGAAAAAACTGAAACCGCAGGTTCAGAAGGTTGGAGAGTCTTGGTGGAAGGTCGGAGAAGCAGATTTCACGCCATATATCACCCAGATTCTCGCAGCAAAACCTGATTTTATCATAGTGGCCACCGGCGGCTCCGGCATGGTCAATTTCCAGAAGGCCGCAAAGGCAACCGGCTTAAGTCAGAAAATACCGTTCTATCAGCACACAGCTATCGAACTTTCTGTCCTGAAGCCCCAGGGCCTAAATGCTCCCGAAGGTGTCTACGGAACAGCCAACTACTTTTTCTACTATCCTGATACACCGGCGAATAAAACATTTGTAGATGAATTTAAGAAGGCATACAACAGAGAGCCGAGAATAGGCGCCCTCTCAGGTTATATGACCGCCCAGTTCATAGCCGAAGGGTACAAAAAGGCTGGCAAGGTTGATACAGAAGGTCTGATCAAAGCCCTCGAAGGCATGTCGCTTGACAGCCCGGTGGGTCCCCTCGCAATCAGAGGGTGTGATCACCAGCTTGAACTTCCCATGTATTTCGGGGTTACAAAGAAGGATCCCAAATATGATTTTCTCGTAGCGGGCGATATTCAGGTGATTCAGGCAAAAGACTACATGCCTACCTGTGACGAAGTAAAAAAGGTCCGCAAGTAGCAGCCCTCCAGGGAAGGAGTTCAGATAGATGGATTTTATCTATTCTATAATACCTCCGGGTGTTTTGTCGCAGATTTTTGTAGGTCTGAGCCGTACTACCATATTATTCATTGTGGCATCAGGCCTGAGTCTAATTCTGGGCGTCCTGAGAATCCCCAATGTTGCCCATGGTTCACTCTATATGATCGGGGCTTTTACCGCTTTCACGGTGACGGAATTGTTCGGCGGCGGCTCTGCCGGTTTCTGGATGGCCCTCATCATTGCCCCTCTCGTTGTAGCCTTTATAAGCCTTATCGCGGAAAGGGGGATGTTTCAGTTCCTCTACGAACGGGAACACCTAATGCTCCTCCTCCTTACCTTTGCGTTTTCCCTCGTTTTTGGTGATCTTGTAAAGCTTGTATGGGGAGGCGAGTACAAATCAGTACCGGTGCCCCATATCTTTCAGGGCTTTGTACCCCTCTTCGGGGGCCTTCCCTTCCCTCTCTATAACATCTTTCTCCTTGTGGTGGGGCCTGTTGTGGCAATACTCCTCTGGCTTCTGACAAATAAGACAAAGATAGGGAAGATAGCACGGGCAGCAGCAGTAGACAGGGAGATGGTGGGCGCTGTCGGCATCAACGTAAGCTGGGTTTTTGCCACTGTCTTCGTCATCGGCTGTTTCCTGGCAGGTCTCGGAGGTGTCCTTGTGGCGCCTACGGTGAGCGTCACGCTCGGCATGGACCATAATCTCATTATAGAAGCATTCCTCATTGTTATTATGGGAGGATTGGGGAACATATGGGGTGCGTTGCTCGGCGCTTTGATCTTTGGCCTTACACAGTCGATGGGCATTCTCATATGGCCCCAATTCGGTATAATCTTCCCTTACCTCGCAGTGGTTATCGTATTGTTGTTCAGGCCCACGGGACTCCTCAAGTCTACATGGTAATGGAGTGCATATGAGAAAGAAAAACTTTCTATGGCTGGGTGCAGGTATCATTTTTCTCCTGTTGCTCCCAACATTCCTCCCGCGATTCTATGTTTATCTCGTATCGATCATTTTGCTTTACGGTCTTCTTGCCACAAGCCTGAACCTTGTCCTCGGATATGGAGGAATTTTTCAATTCCACCACTGTGTATTCTACGGGGTTGGTGCCTATGGAACAACGCTTATGCTCACAAAGACAGGGCTGCCCGCCATATTTGCATTCATTGCTGGACCCCTTGTGTCTGCCGCATTCGGCCTTGTTCTCGGTATCATCTGCATCCGCCTTTCCAAGCTTTACTTCGGCATGTTACAGATATCTCTCGGTTCCCTCGTCTGGGCTATCGTTTACCGATGGTATTCCTTTACCGGAGGAGATGACGGGATACACGGCATACCCATTCCGGAGATGCTTTCATCACCGAAGAGCGCCTACTATTTTACGTTGATTATTACCCTTGTATGTCTTTTTATGATGTGGAAGATTATCCACTCTCCCTTCGGAAGCGCCCTCCAGGGCATAAGGGATAACCCGGTGAGAAGCGAGATGATCGGGATAAACGTGAAAAGGCATCAACTCCTCGCCCTTACCATTGCCGGGTTTTTCGCAGGGGTTGCAGGCTCCCTCTTCGTTGTCGTTGACAATACAGTCTTTCCTGACATGCTTTTCTGGACCCTCTCACTGGAGATCTTTATTATGTGCCTGCTGGGAGGGTGGTTCTCGTTCCTGGGACCCATGCTCGGCGCTGCCGTTATTGTTGCCCTGAGAACCTTTGTTAGTACCTATACAGTCTACTGGGCGCTTGTTCTCGGTATTATTATGATGCTCGTTATCTTCTTCCTGCCCAACGGTATCCTTGGCTATGTTGAGGAAAAACTCAAAAAGGGATTTATTGAACCGGAAATAAAGGAGTAATAAGTGTTAGAGGTAACATCCATATCAAAAGCCTTTGACGGATTCAAAGCGGTTAACAGTGCAAACCTTACAGTGGAAAAGGGTGAGATTGTTGCAGTCATCGGGCCGAACGGCGCAGGGAAGACAACCCTCTTCAACCTCATTACAGGGATTATTAAGCCTGATTCCGGGAAGGTGCTTTTCAAAGGGGAAAATATTACGAGCCTTCCGCCCTACGAGGTATGCAGGAAACGTATTTCCCGCTCATTCCAGATAGTTAATGTATTTCAGCGACTTACGGTTTTTGAAAATGTCCAGATTTCGGTCCTGTCAAGACAGAAAAAGACCTGGAACCTCTTCACCCCTTCTACAAAACTGGCAATCAAAGAGACAGACGAGATACTCGAAAGTGTCGGTCTTATCCATAAAAAAGAGCGCACCACCGCCTTGCTCTCCCACGGTGACCGTAAAGTTCTGGAGATTGCCATGGCCCTGGGGGGCAACCCGGAATTCCTCATCCTCGATGAACCCACTGCCGGCATGGCTGCAGAAGAAACCTCGCGGTGTATTGATCTTATTAAAAAACTGTCTCAAACCATGGGGCTTACCATTCTTTTCTGTGAACACGACATGGAGATTGTCTTCGGGATTGCTAACCGCATTATGGTTATGGTTAGAGGCGGCACGGTTATCCAGGGGTCCTGCGAGGAAGTGCGGTGCAACGAGGCGGTACAGGACGCGTATTTAGGGGGGAGTGATGTATGCTTAATGTAAGAGGGATTGAGACATATTATGGCTTGAGTCACATTCTCTTCGATGTCTCCCTCGCTGTCAACAAAGGAGAGGTAGTGGGTCTCCTGGGGAGAAACGGTGCAGGTAAAAGCACCACCATGCGAAGCATCATGGGCCTTACACCCCCGAAAAGAGGGGTTATATCCTTTAACGACGAAGACATTACAGGCCACAAACCCTTTTTGCTCTTCAGAAAAGGAATAGGTTATGTCCCCGACGACAGAAGGGTTTTTGCGGATCTTAGCGTTGACGATAACCTTGAGATAGTGTTCCGCAGGGGAAACGAATGGAACAAACAAAGGATATACGGGCTTTTCCCGGCCCTTGGTGAAATGAAAACAAGAAGGGCAGGGCATTTAAGCGGCGGTGAACAGCAGATGCTTACCATTGCCAGAGCCCTTATGGGGGGACCCGAACTTCTCCTGCTTGACGAACCGACTGAAGGGCTGGCGCCACTTATTGTCCGCGACCTGGAAGAACAGATCCTTAAGCTGCGGGATGCCGGCATCAGCATCCTTTTGTCGGAGCAGAACGTAAGGTCAGCCCTGAAGATGATCAGCAAGGCATATGTCATCGATAACGGGAGAATTCGTTTTGAGGGTACCGTTGCCGAACTCGAGGCAAACGAAGAAGTCAAAAAAAAATACCTCATGGTGTAGCTGACCGCCTGCACAAAAATCCTGCAATCATTCTTTACATTTTAAATTATTGATTATTTATGACGAGTTGGTATATAAACATAATCGTTGTAAAACTGTTGACAGGAACACAAAATGTATTTCAAAGGATAATTCAGGAGTAACCCATGATAAAATTTCAAGGGGTGCACAAGTGGTTCAAGAAACTCCATGTTTTAAATGATATCAACCTTCACGTTACGCCAGGAGAAGTGCTGGTGGTATGCGGTCCCTCAGGCTCCGGCAAATCAACGCTTATACGCACCATCAATAAACTGGAACCCGTTGACAAGGGAACTCTTATTGTTGATGGGATGGACCTCTCTGACCCGAAAACAGACATCAACAAACTGAGGGCAGAGATCGGTTTTGTGTTTCAGCAGTTTAATTTATATCCGCACCTTTCCGTCCTGAAGAACATTACGCTCGCACCCGTCAAGATACGCGGACTCTCTAAAAAAGAGGCCGAGGAAAACGCAATGGCTCTTCTTGAGCGTGTGGGACTGTCCGACAAAATACATGCTTACCCCACGCAGCTTTCAGGCGGACAGCAACAGAGGGTGGCTATTGCCCGGGCCCTTGCAATGAAACCGAAGATCATGCTTTTCGATGAGCCAACATCTGCGCTGGATCCCGAAATGATCGGCGAAGTACTGCTTGTTATGCAGGACCTTGCTCGTTCCGGCATGACAATGATTGTGGTAACGCACGAGATGGGATTTGCAAGCGAGGTTTCTCACAGGGTTGCCTTCATGGACTATGGTGTCATACTTGAAGAGGCAAAACCTGATGAATTTTTTAAAAACCCGAAACATGAGAGGGCGCAGCAGTTCCTTAAGGAAATACTGTCCCCCATGCATTAAATAAATATGGTATTGTCAAAAGTGGTTTGAAAAGTAGTTGATAACGAAAAGGTAAGCACATTAGTGGCAATTAATTAAGCAGCTCGCACAGCGAGCGAGAAGGGAAGTCTATTCGGGCTTTGCTCGAAGAGGGGGCGACGCAAGCCCCAATAATTGAAAAGGAGAGTATACAATGAAGAGATTTGGAGTGTTGGTATTGGCATTGGTATTTGTCGCAGGTATTTGCGGAGCATTGTTCGCAGCAGATACGCTGGAGACAATCAAGAAGAAAGGTGTAATGGTGGCAGGCGTCAAAGACTCCACCCCGGGGTTTGGCTATGTGGATGAAAAAACACGCGAGATTGTCGGTTATGATGTCGATTTTGTCAAGGCAATTGCAAAAAATCTCGGCGTGAAGCTTGAACTTAAGCCTGTTACTTCGGCAAGCCGTATGCCGCAACTTGTAGAGGGAAATATCGATATCATCGCTGCCACAATGACAAAAACCGCTGAAAGGGCAAAACAGATTGACTTCAGCGATACATACTTTTTTACCGGTCAGAAATTTATTGTAAAGAAGGGAACGGTGAAGAGCCTTGCTGATCTTGATGGAAAGAGGATAGGAACAGCAAAGGGTTCCACTTCAGAGCAGAATGCAAAGAAGGCATTACCAAAGGCAACGATTCTCTCTTTTGACGATTATCCCCAGGCATTTCTTGCGCTTCAGCAGGGCAAGGTTTTTGCTGTGACAACGGATGAGTCAATCCTTGCAAACATCCTTGGCAAGGCCCCGAACAAAGAGCAGTTTGAAATTCCAGATATCCAGATTTCAGACGAACCTTATGGGCTGGGCATCCGCAAGGGCGAGAAGAGTTTCGTCGATGCTGTCAATAAAGTCCTTGTTGAAATGGAAAAGACCGGCGAAGCAAAGATGATTTTTGACAAGTGGTTTGGTCCGAATTCGACAACTCCACTCAAAAGAGGAACATTCAAGATTACAGCGGGCAAGTAAGACCGTGTTAATACGGCGTTTAGCGTAGAGCGTAGAGCGTAAAGGAAAAGTATTGGCCTGACAAGTCGTATAGGACCTATTGCAATCCTGGACGCTAAACGCTATCCGCTAAACGCTTATACAAGGGGTTAGCTTTCAGTGTTTAAATATCAATTCGATTGGGCGGTGGTCACTTCGGGGCAGTATGCTGAGTGGCTTCTTTCGGGTATTAAGGTAACATTCGAACTCTCTCTTGTGTCGATTGTTTTATCGTTTTTGCTCGGCCTGCTCATTGCTGTCATGCGTATGAGCCGCGTCAGCCCTGTTCGCTGGTTTGCCCACGCATATTTAGAGTTTTTCAGAAATACACCCCTCCTCGTGCAGATTTTCTTCTGGTATTTCGGGTCGTACAAGATCCTTCCAAAGGTTTTTAACGATTGGCTGAATACTACGAACTTCGAGTTTGCTGCTGCTGTAATAGCACTCACCATATATACATCAGCCTTTATCGCTGAAGATATACGCTCCGGTGTCCGCTCCATACCAAAAGAGCAGATGGAAGCAGCCAGAAGCTCAGGCTTTTCCTATTTACGTTCCATGCAGTATATTATTCTGCCGCAGGCGGTGCGTCTTACAATTCCGCCTCTCATAAATCAGTTCCTTAATCTCACAAAAAACTCTTCGCTGGCTATGACAATCGGGGTCATGGAATTAACCTACCAGGCACGTCAGGTAGAAAGTTATACATTTAAAGGTTTTGAGGCCTTTACTGCTGCTACGCTTGTATACGTTGTTATTTCCATGATAATTACCGGCATGGTAACGCTTTACAGCAAAAAGGTGTTAAGTCCCATGAAGGCGCATTAGCATGAATACATGGTTCGATTTTACCGTTATCTGGACCAATATAACCTATTTTTTCATAGGCCGGTTTCCTCACGGGGCATTGGGCGGTATTGCCCTTACTCTCTATCTCGCCATAGTCTCCTGCATACTTTCTTTTTTCGGAGGCCTCATACTGGGGCTCATGAGCATATCACACAACAAAATTGTCAAGTACGGCTCAATGGTAATATTGAATATAATCAGGGGAATGCCGCTCCTGATGGTCATATTCTGGATGTATTTCCTCCTGCCGGCCTTTCTGGGAAGGACGGTTTCGGAGAGTTGGACGGTCATCATGGCGTTGACGCTCTTTACATCTGCCTACATGGCTCAGATTGTGAGGGCCGGCGTTGAAGGCATCCCAAGAGGGCAGACAGAAGCAGGGCTCTCAACGGGTCTCCCTTTGTGGCAGGTAATGATCTATATCGTAATGCCTCAGGGATTGCGCAATATGATCCCCTCTTTTGTAAATCAGTTTGTCTCGATGATCAAGGACACATCCCTTGCTTTCATTGTCGGGGTGTCTGAATTGACCCAGGTTGCAATTCAAATCAACAACCGGACAATTATCTATCCGACGGAAATCTTCTTCTTTATTGCCGTTATTTATTTTATTATCTGTTTCGCCTTTACAAGCCTTTCGCGCTGGCTTGAGAAGCGCCTCGCCTGGAAGCGTTAAGATTAAAGCATATTTTTTACCCGCATCTGTAATTCGATGAGGGTGGAATTTGACAGCTTTGTCAGTCCGTCTTTTTTGATCTTGTCAGGCCTTACCTTTTTGACAGCCTTGAGAACCGAGTATTCTACGCTGAGATTGCTCATCATGAAGTAGCTGAATGCCCAGCTTGTTATTTCGTATTTGTCTCGCTCAGTTAACCAGAACAACTGTTCACCCCGTCTTTTATTATATTTAATGCAAAAGGCTTCTTATGGCCATGGCTCAATCCTGCCCTTCATGGGCAGGTGATATTTTGTATCGGGCCCAAACCACTTGTCATATATTTTTTTGTAGGCGCCGCCCTTCCATACATCTTGGATAGCCTGGTTGACGGCAGCCTTCCATTCACTGTCATGCTGGGGCAATCCAATCCCGTATGGCTCGACACTGAAAGATTCTCCCACAAGCTCATATGTTCCCGGTTCCTTTGCGGCAAACCCGATGAGCAGCGTGCTGTCCGCTGTCCAGCCTGCAACCTTGTCCTGATATAAAGCCAGGAAGCAGAAGGATTCATCCTGAAAGCTTACAATCTGTTTCCGGGGGTCTTTTATGCCGGAACCGGTAATGAGGTTTATCAGATTCTGTTCGTTCGTTGTTCCCTGTACCACTGCCATCCTCTTGCTGATAATATCTTTTACCGTCTTGTATTTCCCTTTTTTTGCAAGAATAGACTGGCCGTCAAAAAAATAGGTAATGGAAAAATCGACAAATTTTTCTCTTTCTTTTGTGTGGGTTATGCTTGCGATGCTCATATCAATCTGTTTGCTTTTTACATATTCTATTCGTGTAATGGTTTCAACCCTTACACGCTCAACCCTTAAGGTTTTTCGCATGGACTGCGCGATATGCTTTGCTACCTCATCCGCAAAATCTACCTCAAAACCAACCCACTTATTTTTCTCATCAGTGAATGCCAGCGGAACATTGTCCTGTAAAAGGCCAATACGGATTGTCCCTGTCTCTTTTACCCTGTCGTAAACAGTACCGGCAATGAGCATGCCCGGCATAAGGAGCAACGCGAGAAGGACGCCCGTTATAAATGCCCAGCCCTGTTTATTCATCCTGTTCCCCTTTCTTATCCATTGGTAGTAATGTTGTCAATTATGCACAAAATGGTAACCTTATTATTAAAAAAATGAAAGAGAAAATATATTCATTTTGACAACATGCAGGCCGTTATGATAATAATACCGCTATGACTATAAGGATATTCAACTCGTTTTCAGGGAAAAAAGAGGAATTCAAGCCCATTAACGAAGGGTTTGTCAAGATGTACGCCTGCGGAGTAACCGTATATGACCATTGCCACATCGGACATGCGAGAAGCGCCATTGTTTTTGATGTTATATACAGATATTTCACGGCCAGAGGGTATGACGTTACCTACGTGAGAAATTTTACAGACATCGACGATAAAATCATTAATAAATCACACATTGAAGATATTGCATGGGATGAGGTAGGAAAGAAATATATTAAGTCTTTTTATGAGGACATGGACGCCATGCACATACTGAGACCGACCCATGAGCCCAGGGCAACGGAGCACATAGAAGAAATGGTTTCCCTTGTGGAAACCCTTGTCAAAAATGGCCACGCCTACGCGGTTGATGGCGATGTTTATTTTTCTGTGGAGAGCTTCAGGAGTTACGGCAACCTGTCGAAGAGAACACTCGAGGAAATGGAGGCAGGAGCCAGGGTAGGCATTGATGAACGGAAGAGAAACCCACTCGATTTTGCCCTCTGGAAGTCGTCAAAAGAGGGAGAGCCTTACTGGGTAACCCCCTTCGGGAAAGGTAGACCCGGCTGGCACATAGAATGTTCTGCCATGAGCACGAAATATCTCGGAAATCCTTTTGATATACACGGAGGAGGGAAAGACCTGATATTTCCGCATCACGAGAACGAACGGGCACAATCAGAGGCAGCGACAGGCGTTAAATTTGTTAACTACTGGATTCACAATGGTTTTGTGAATATTGATAAAGAGAAAATGTCGAAGTCTCTTGGAAATTTTCTCCTGATCAAGGATTTTATTAAGGATTACCACCCCGAGGTTTTGAGACTTTTCTTTCTTTCGAACCACTACAGGAGCCCCGTAGATTATAGCGACCAATCTATTGAAGACAGCAACACCGCGCTGTATCGGCTCTATTATACCCTTGAAAGGGTTCTGGAACTGGAAACGGTGAATCAGGACGTGGAACCGCAGCAATACAAAGAAGCGGACGAATATGAGAAATTGTTCTTCGAGGCCATGGACGATGATTTTAATACTGCCCTTGCCCTGTCCCATGTTTTTGAATTGTCGAAGCTCATCAACAAACTCCTTGATAAGAATGCCAAGAGGAATGCACCATTCATCCTGTATACCAGGGATGTGATGCTTCGCCTTGCCAATATTCTCGGCATGCTGAGCGATGAATTTAAAAGTTTTGAAACAAAAGAGAAGGCCCGTCACCTTGAGCATATGGGACTGACAGCACACGAAATTGAAAACATGATACAGGAAAGGGCTGCGGCAAGGAAAAACAAAGATTTCAAAAAGGCGGATGAGGTTCGTGATACGCTCTTAAAGAAGGGGATACTCTTATTGGATAACCCCAAAGGCACTGAGTGGAGAACAAAACATACATTTACATTGAAAGCGGAGGAATAAATGGTAGAAGTCAGGTTTCATGGAAGAGGCGGCCAGGGTGCAGTAACATCTGCGGAACTTGTTGCGCAGGCTGCAATAACTACGGACCACTTTGCACAGGCCTTCCCCAGTTTTGGTCCTGAAAGAAGGGGTGCACCTGTACAGGCGTTTTTAAGGGTTTCGGAAACCCCTATTAAATTGAGATCAAAGGTGTATCAACCGGATAACGTTGTGATACTGGACCCCACATTATTAGGAGTTGTAAACCCGAGTGAAGGCCTGAAAAAGGAAGGTTTTGTTATCATAAACTCCCACAAGTCGGCAGAAGAATTGAAAGGGCTTTTTCCCGGTCACAATATCGCCGTAGTAGATGCCTCGAAAATTGCAAAAGAAGAACTCGGTGTGCCGATAACGAACACTACCATGATAGGCGCCCTCATCAAGGCATCAGGTATCGTTGATCTTGAATCTTTAGAAGAGCCTGTAAAAAAGCGTTTCGGCCTTGTTGCCCAGAAAAACATTAACGCATATACGAGGGCATACAAGGAAACGGTTTTAATTAAAGCTTAATCTTTTGTGTAAATATGGCCCAAGCCTTTCAGTGATTCTGTTTTCAGTATGAAAGTCTCCGGTAATATCGTCGATGTACTGAATTCAACCATCTACCCCGGAACAATACTGATTAACGACGGCAGGATTGTTGATATCGTCAGGGACAGCAAAAGATATAATACCTTCATTGTCCCCGGTTTCATCGATGCCCATGTCCATATTGAGAGTTCTATGCTGGTACCCTCCGAATTTGCCAGGCTTGCGGTAGTTCACGGTACAATAGCCACTGTTTCCGATCCGCACGAGATTGCAAATATTATCGGCATAGATGGCGTCAGGTTTATGGTAGAGAACGGGAAGACCGTGCCTTTCAATTTCTTCTTCGGTGCTTCCCCCTGTGTGCCTGCCACTTCTTTCGAGACATCCGGCGCCTCTCTCGATGCGCCTCAAATTGATGCGCTTCTCAAGAGAGACGAAATAAAATATTTGAGTGAAATGATGAATTTCCCGGGTGTTATCAATGAGAATCCAGATGTGATGGAAAAGATCGCCATCGCAAATAAACACGGCAAACCAATCGACGGTCATGCGCCCGGCTTGAGGGGAGAGGCCCTTCAGAAATATGTCCGTGCCGGCATATCGACAGATCACGAAACGTTTCAGTATGATGAGGGTCTCGAAAAGCTCTCCCTGGGCATGAAGCTCATCATAAGAGAAGGTTCGGCTGCAAAAAACTTTGACGCATTGAGCCCGCTCATTTTGAAATATCCGGATCAGTGCATGTTGTGCAGCGATGACAAACACCCGGACGACCTTATTTCGGGACACATAAACGAGCTGGTAAAAAGGGCATTACGCGTGGGGATTGATGTAATGACCGTTCTGAAATGTGCCTGCGTGAACCCCGTTACCCATTACGGGCTTGATACAGGCCTGCTCCGTTCAGGTGATTACGCTGATTTCATTGAAGTGGATAACCTTGATCATTTTGACATTCTGCGAACGTATATTAACGGTGAGATCGTTGCAGAACACGGCAAAACCATGTTGCCCCATCTGCCGGTACCCCTTCTTAATAAGTTTTCAGCGATTGAAAAAAAGGTGTCCGACTTTATTGTTTCCGGAAAAGGAAATACAATCAATGTGATTGAGGTCGTTAACAACCAGGTCATTACAGGCAGAGCATCTATGAACTGCAGGTCTTCCGGAAACAATGTAATTTCTGACACCGAGAAAGACCTTTTGAAGCTCGCTGTGGTGAACAGGTATGAAAATCTCCCGCCCGCAATAGGATTCGTTAAAAATTTCGGTCTTAAAAGGGGCGCAATTGCGTCCTCGGTTGCCCATGACTCCCACAATATTGTGGCTGTTGGCGTAACGGACGAAGATATCTGCAATGCGGTGAACCTGATTATTCAGCACAAGGGTGGACTTTCTGTGGTATATGATGATATCCAGGAAATCCTCCCCCTTCCCGTTGCCGGTCTTATGAGCAATGAGGACGGGTACAGTATCGCGCAGCATTATGCGAAGCTCGACCACCTTGCCAAACAACTGGGATCGTTTTTAAGTGCGCCCTTCATGACATTGTCTTTCATGGCCCTCCTTGTGATACCAAAACTCAAGCTGAGCGATAAGGGGTTGTTTGATGGCGAGCAGTTTCAATTTATTGATCTTTTTGCTGATACGTAAAAAAGTATTTCCCCTGTCCGGCCTTATGGTATAGTATTGAAGGCTCGTCGAAATGAATGAAACCCTGTCCGCCTTCTTTTAACCTGGAGGTTTTGTATGAAGAACTATATGGAACACATTTCCCTTAACGCACGCCTTAACCCCGTATTTACGGCCCTCGTTACTTCATTTGCCGAGCAATCCGCAAAGGCCTTCGGACTCGATCACGCCGGTGCCCTGAAACTTACCCTCGCCTGTGAAGAAATATTTACCTATCTGTGCGGAATAGTCAAAGGCGATAAACCGGTAACCATAGAAACAAAGAATGGTCTTTATTTTGTTCAGATTAAAATTCTCTTCGATGTGGCCAACTTTGACCCAAGGGCGTTTAATCTTACGGCAAAGGTGTCTCTTGATGACGAAAGCGGCCTTGAAGATATGGGTCTTCTGATTGCATCACGTTCAGTAGACAGGTTCAGCATTAACCATGATGCAAGGGAAGGCACAGGTGTGGTGCTTATCAAAGACAGAACCTATCCCGAGATTGTCTGTACCGAATCAGCAGAAGTCAAACCTTTAAAGAATTTTACCATTACAGCCCCCGATCCGGAGGCGTTAAAACATTTTGCACATCAAACTGTATCGATGTATCCCGACAACCCTTATCCCCCCGATTTTCGTTTTCCCGGCAAACTGGTTGATATGGTAGCAAGCGGTGAATATAAAGCACTTGTTGCAGCTGATAATTACGGAACAATCGGCGGAGGGGTCATATGGCGATGGCGTATTGCGAGAAAAAAGATAGTGGAGTGCGCAGGCCCTTACATCTTTGGACAGCCGCCCGAATCCGGTACAGCAGAAAAACTTATGGATGCCCTCATTGGCGCTATCGCGAAGACCGAAGCTATTTGCCTGGTAAATGAATATGCCACGCCCGAGATGCCGAAGCAGTATTTTGAGCCGTTAGGCCTTGTTGATTACTACGGGCCGGACGGAACATTCCTGCCGTATTATCTCTACTACAGACTGTTGAAGGAGGATGCGGGTTCCCGGGTATGGGCGCATCCTGAACTGGAAGATTTCCTTAAAATTCAATACAATGCCCTGTCCTTTGCAAGGAAGATTGTATTGACCAGTTATGGCGGGGAAGCAAGACCGCCGCATTCGGTGTTTACGTCTCAGTTCGTGCGTTCACAGCGGGTGGTTATTCTGCGTCCTGTCTGGGACGGTATTGATGCTGCGGTAAATATATCAAGACACATACAGATCCTTAAAAATGAGGGTATGCAGACCATATTTCTTGAAATAGATCTTGGTCATGCATGGCAGGTAAACCTGACCCCCGCCCTTCTGGAGAATGGTTTTACGCCCCGGCTGATACTCCCTTATGCAGGGAAGGCAGATATTGTTATGTTTCAATACAGGGAAGGCGTGTAAAGCTATGTTCAGCGTTCCACTCGGCAACCTTGTACCTGAATACATAAAGACATTCGAACCTTACATCCCGAGCAAACCGGACCCGGAATTGATGAAGATGTACGGATGCGAACACCTTTACCGCCTCAATAATAACGAAAACCCCTTTGGTCCCCCTCCTGCGTCGCAGGAGATCATCCGGCAGTTCTGGCCGCCCAAAGCTGGTATTTACCCGAGCGGAGATATTTACTATATGCGGTATAGACTTGCGGAAAAATTCAACATGCACCCTGACCAGTTTCTTTTCGGGAACGGGGCGAATGAGGTCATTGCCTTTGTTATCAAAGCGTTCTGCCAGGAAGGCGACAACATCATCACTGCCGATAAAACCTTTGCTGTTTATGAATGGGTGGCAACATTTTCAGGCTTTGAGGCAAGGCTTGTTCCGTTAAAGGATTTTGGTTTTGATGATGCGGGTATGCTCCGGCAGATTGATGAGCGGACAAAGATACTATTTGTCTGTAACCCCAATAACCCCACGGGCACATACTGGGATGAAGGAACGTTGCGCAGCTTTCTTGATGCTATCGGGGGCAGGCAGATCGTTGTTGTAGATGAGGCGTATTGCGAATTTGTTGAAAAAGAAGATTTTCCGGACGGCATGAAACTTATGGCGGAGTATCCAAACCTTGTGGTTTTTCGGACCTTCTCGAAGATGTATGGTCTGGCAGGCCTGCGTATCGGCTACCTTGCAGGGAGCCCGGAGGTGGTGGATATTATCCGGCGTACCTGCGTGGTCTATTCCGTAAACACGGTGGCACAGGATACCGCCCTTGCAGCCATTGATGATGATGACCATGTCCGGCGCACCCGTGATCTTGTGAGGACGGAAAAGGCCTATCTCAATGCGGAACTGGACCTGCTTGGACTTGAAACCCAATCCGGCGAAGGATGCTATATTATGATTAAATTGCCTATGAGCGACACCCTTGCCTACAGAAAGCTCATGAGTAAAGGCGTGATGATCCGGAGTATGACGGGATTCAGATTTCCGAACTGGATACGGGTCAGTATAGGGAAGCATGAGGCAATGGAGGCCTTTGTAGATGCACTCGGAAAAACGCTTGGTCGGTAAAACCGTACCCCGGTTCGATGCTGCAGCAAAGGTAACAGGCCGGGAAAAATACGCCGCCGATTACTATGGCGATGCATTTCTCTGGGCCGGGGTGAAAAGGGCCGGCGTTCCTCATGCCCGTTTGAATGGTATCAACATCACAACAGCGGAAAACATCCCCGGCATTGTTGCCGTTCTGACCCATAAAGACGTGAAAGGGACAAACAGGTACGGCATAATCCGGAAAGATGAACTGGTGCTGGCAGACTCAAAAATCCGCCACTGCGGTGATGCCGTTGCCCTCGTTCTGGCCGAAGACAGGGCGGCCCTCAGGCGCGCCATTGAAAGCATCACCTTTGACTACGAATTACTGCCCGGCATTTTTGATCCGGAAGAAGCAATGAAGGAAACCGCCGTAAGGGTGCACGAGGATAGCCCCGAAGGGAACATTATACGGTATGTCCCGGTAGAGACCGGAACCCCTGAATCCGCGTTCAACGAATGCGACACAGTTATTGAAGCTGTATTTAAGGTGCCCCGCCAGGAACATGCATACCTCGAGACAGAGGCCGGGTGGGCATATCTTGACAAAACCGGAAAGCTTGTCATTGTTGTTGCTACGCAGACGCCATTTCGCGACCGTTTCGAGATTGCCCCAGCCCTCGGGCTGGACATGGAGAAGATACGCCTTATTGTTCCCTATCTCGGCGGTGCATTCGGAGGAAAGGACGGTATAACGCTCCAGTGTCTTTTGGGTCTTGCAGCGCTGCATTCCGGCGGAAGGGCCGTCAAGATGTGGTGGGACAGAGAAGAGAGCTTTCTTGCCAGCGTGAAAAGGTTGCCAGCACATATGTATTACCGGCTCGGCGCAAAAAAGGATGGAACCCTCCATGCCCTGGAGTGCAGGCTATATTTTGATGGCGGCGCCTATGCCTCCCTCGGCGGAGAGGTCATGACCCTCGCTGCGGAACATGCAGGCTCTGCATACCGGATTCCACATGTAAGCATAAAAGGCTGGTGCGTTTACACGAACAATCCCGTTGGAGGTCCGTTCCGCGGGTTCGGTGTCCCCCAGGTGACAGCGGCCATGGAACAGATGGTGGACATGCTTTCCTTAAAAATGGGGGCGGATCCCCTCGAAATCCGCAGGATAAACGTTGTCAGACAAGGAGACGCTAACTGTGTCGGTGTAACCCTCACACAGTCCACAGGGGCAGAAGAATGTCTCAGGGTGTTGTCGGAACACCCCCTCTGGAAAAAAAAAGATACATGGAAAAAGTTAGCAGGCCCGTTCAAGGCGCGCGGGGTCGGGATTGCATGTATGGCTCATGCCATGGGATACCCGCCAGTTGTTCCTGATGTGGCAAACGCAAAGATTGAGCTTACCGAAGATGGCAAAATATGTGTATACGCAGGTGTAGTAGATATGGGACAGGGCAACGCGAGCACATACCTTCAGATGGCAGGTGAGATACTGGGTCAGGATATGACCGGAATGGAACTTGTATTGCCTGACACAGAACGGACGCTGCCTTCAGGCTCATCGTCAGCCAGCAGGACGACTTACACATACGGGAATGCCCTGATAAAAGCAGCCAATACCTTAAAAATGCGCATTTTTGAGAAAACATTACCGCTGGTTCAGGGGTCGGATGTCAATGGGTTTATCCTTGCGCCTGGCAGGGTTATCCATACACCCACCGGGAAAGAGGTTTCCCTTAAAGAAGTTTCCCGTTTTTTCAGTGAATCCGAAAGGGTCTGTACCGATACCTTTACAATGCCCGTTGTAAAAGGCATGAACGATGCTATCTATATGGGCCCCCATCTTATCTATTCTTATGGAGCCCACCTTGTTTATGTAGAGATTGACAAACTTACAGGCGAGGCAGAAGTAAAATATTATCTTGCCGTTACTGATGCCGGCAGGGTCATAAATCCTCAGGTTTTTGAGCAGCAGATACAGGGCGCAATCGCACAGGGCCTTGGCTATGCTTTATATGAAAATTATAAAGTTGAAAAAGGGGTATCAAAAACGCCGGATCTTGCAACCTACATCATCCCTACATCTATGGATATACCTGAAATGACGTCCATTCCGGTGGAAACCGTCGAAGAATCGGGCCCGTTCGGCATGAAAGGGGCAGGAGAAATCGCCATGAGCGGACCCTTGCCGGCCGTTGCAAACGCGATATACGACGCGTGCGGCATCAGAATTCCCGACCCTCCGTTCACAGCAGAGAAAATTCTCATGGCCATGCAAGATAAAGACAGGGGAGAGATTTCGCAATGAAGGTTTTTTTTATTCTCAATGGTTTACAGACCGTAATCGATGTTGACTCTGACAGGAGGGTGGTGGATATCCTCCGGGAAGACCTGCAACTGACAGGCACAAAGGAGGGTTGCGGTTCCGGCGAATGCGGCGCATGCAGCATTCTTGTGGACGGCGAAAGCAGGCTTTCCTGCCTTATACTTGCAGCCCAGCTTGAGGGGAAAAAGGTTATCACTGTCGAGGGGCTGGCCGCAGGCGGAAAAACGCACCCTGTACAGGAAGCATTTGTTGAACATGGCGCAGTCCAGTGCGGATTCTGCACCCCCGGAATGGTTATGGCAGCAGCAGACCTTCTCAACCGGAATGCTGAACCAACCAGAGTCGAGATTAGAGAAGCTATAAGCGGTAACCTTTGTCGCTGCACCGGTTACCAGAAGATTGTTGATGCAGTGGAAGCAGCTGCAAAAGCAATGAAGAATGAAGAATTAAGAGTTAAGAATGATAGAGAAGGATAGATGAGAGAGGTACTTATACCGGACCATCTTGATGAGGTATGGGATATTCTCGAAAGAGAACCGGGGGCATCGCTCTATGCCGGCGGTACCGACCTCCTGGTCAGGCTCAGGGATTCAAAGACCCTCGACCCCCTGGCCAAGAACTGCAACAGCGTCTTAGCAGGGCAGGCCTCGACCCCCACCAAGCCCCCGGGGGCCCTAGTTTGTCTCGAAAACATTCACGAACTGAAAGAGATATACCAACAGGGAAACCTCGTTTTTATCGGCAGTTGCGTAAGCCATACAAAGCTCATGGAAAACCCACTCATTCAGAAGTACTTTCCCCTTTTAATTCAGGCGGTGAAGGTTCTCGGTTCACCTCCAGTCAGAAACATGGGCACAATCGGCGGGAATATCTGCACTGCCTCCCCTGCAGGTGATACGCTCCCTCCACTGTACACTCTCGGGGCGGTTGTGGAGATACGATCCATTGAAAGCAACAGGCTTATGCCGCTCAAGGGTTTTATCAAAGGCCCCGGTAAAACCGCCCTTCAGAAAAGCGAAATAGTCTATGGGGTATGGATCAGCACGAATCAGGATTATAATGTCTGCCATTACGAGAAGGTGGGGCAAAGGAAGGCGCTTGCCATTGCCATTGCCAGTTTCGCAGCCTTGCTGAAACTGTCGGAGTCGGGTATTATTGAGGATGTCAGATTTGCCTGGGGAAGCTTGGCACCGGTGATCGTTACCTCTCAGGAAGTAGAAAGGGTACTTATAGGAAGGCCCCTCACCGTGGAATCCATCAGAACGGTCGTGCCGCTCGTTGAGAAGGCCGTATCTCCCATAGACGATGTCCGGGCAAGCTCAGAGTATAGAAAAATGGTGGCCGGAAATCTTCTTTTCCGCCTGCTGCAATACGGAAACCATGGCAGCACCTGAAAGGCTTTTTTCCAGGGATTTTATCCTTCTCAATCTGATATTTTTCATAGCATCTACTGCAACGTCAATCTTTTTCCAATTCCACCGATACCTGAACTTCCTCGGGATCCCCGAAGGCTGGTCCGGATTCATTATAGCTGCCGATGCCATTCCCGCCTTGATCATTCAGCCTCTCCTCGGCATTTTTCTAAATAATAATAATGCCCGGAGATGGATGTTCGGGGGCATTGCATGCATGATTGCAGCGCTTTTATCGTACAGTTTTGCAACCACCGTGACGGCTCTTGTTGCAGTGCGCATATTCCAGGGTGCAGGTTTTGCCTGCCTCATTGCTGCAATGATGGTACTGATGGTGAATTACATTCCCTCACAAAAAAGCGGTGCGGCGTTTGGAATCGTCTCTACTGTCCGGCTTTTACCCTATGCCCTTATCCCGCCCCTTATGAGCGGCTGCTTCAAGGCGCCCCAGGACTTTTTGAAAGCCCTCACGTACAGCGTTCTGCCCATGCTGCTGTCTTTGATGGCTGTTCTGCTGTTAAAATCACCGGATATTCTGCCGGGAGCACCGGGTCCGGTGCAGTCCATAAAAAAGAAGGATCTGTTCGAAGACATAAAGGATCGCGGGGTATCCATTGTCCTTGTAATAAACCTCCTCTTATACAGCGGATATACAACGGTCTTTTTCTTTCTTGAAGGGTATGACCGGAAAATGGGCATAGAAAACCCGGGTCTCTTCTTTACTATTGCCACAACGACAATGATCGGGGTAAGGGTTTTCGGGAGTGCATTATTTGATAAAATCAATAAGATATACCTTACGCTCTGGAGTATGGCCGGGCTTGCTGTATGTTATGCAGCCCTGCCCCTTACGTCTTTTAACAGCTTTTTCTATATTCTGGCCTTTTTCACCGGACTTGGCTGGGGGATAGTAATGCCCGTCCTCAATGCCCTGATGTTTGAGGTCTCTGCCCCTCCCTTCCGGGGGCTTAACATCAACCTGTCTCTCGTCATGATGCAGGGAGGGTTTTTTGTGGGCCCGTTTCTGGGAGGGCTTGTACATGGATGGTGGGGCTATAATATGCTCTTTTATTTTTGCGCATCATTAAGCCTGCTCTCTGCTGTGTTTACATGGAGGCTTCTGCATCACGCGAATAAGGGTTAATAAAGCTTGCTATACAAAACGGAGGAAGTGATGGAAGAAAAGAGATACGAGATAGACATTTTTCACCCCGGAGACGCAGCAGGGGTGGAAAAACTATTTACCGCGATATACGGCAGTGGGTACCCGGTAAAGCTTGTATATAACCCCGAACAACTCATCAATGCTTTTGAGACAAAGGATAATATACCCGTTGTTGCGAGAACCCCGGATGGTGCCATAGTCGCGTACGAAGCCATGTTTCGCCCTGCACCTCACCAGAGACTGTACGAGGTAGGTCAGGGATTGGTTTTACCCGAATACAGGAATATGGGAATTGCCGCTGCAATGAACCGTTATATCTGCGATATCGCAGCAGCAGAATTTCACATTGATGCTGTTTTCGGTGAAGCGGTATGCAACCACACCCATATGCAGAAGGCCTGGGGGGTATACAAAACAATTGAAACAGCAATAGAGGTGGACCTCATGCCAGCCGAGGCATATACAAATGATAAGAGTGTATCGGGGCGCGTTTCCACCCTTGATATGTTCAGAACATATATAACAAGACCGCATACGCTATACATTCCTCCTGTTTACGATGATATTATCCGGTACATCTACTCTGCATATGATGATACGCGTGAGTTTGCCGTGTCCGGTGGATACCCCCCGGCAGACACACGAACAAACCAAACCGTGCAGGTTTTTGATTTTGCGAACGTAGCGCGCGTGGCTGTCTATGAAGCCGGGGCTGACTTCAAGGATATTTTTGATAACGAAGAGAAAAAACTCCTCGAGCAGGGCCTTCTGATTATTCAAGTCTGGCTGAAACTTTCCTGTCCATGGGTTGATAGCATTGTGCAGTATCTGCGCGGAAAAAGCTATTTTTTCGGCGGAGCACTTCCCAGGTGGTTTGATGACGACGGCCTGCTTATGCAGAAGATTGTGGGAACACCGAATTGGGGAGGCATTCAGCTTTACTCTGACCGCGCCGGAAAGATACTGGATTTCATGAGGAACGACCGTGAAATATTGCCAAACATAAGCAAATAACCCTCAAAATTAAAATTATATTTTTATCTTGACAAGAATAAACGTATGTAGTATTTTTATTTCAGCTATGTTAAATAATTCACAAGATATAGAGTGCAACACCCGCTATTTAAACAACAATACATTAGTGCTTAATAGCTGCAATATAAATATCAGCATTGCTTTTTGCCAATTGAGCAATTATTCACAAAGTAACACCCCTTAACCTTGAAATTCACCTCCATAAGCTTCTCATAATAACCCCCCTTCCCCCTGGGGCCACCCAGGGGGTTTTTTCTTTACAAGGCAAGGGGTGATGGTGTATGTTTTTATATTCATGGACGTTTCAAGTATAAACAACTATACGGGCGGAGTATTGGGTATGCTTTACTCTGCAGGACCCGTAGCAAAGGTAGTCGTATTTATCCTTTTTGTATTCTCTATCATTTCCTGGACGATTATCCTGTATAAATGGAACCAATACAGAAAAGCCGAGAAAGAGGGCGAAAAGTTTATTAAGACGGCAAAAAATGTCGATTCGTTTAAAAAACTTATAGCTACCTACAGAGAGAACCCTGATAATATATTTTACCGGTTGATGCTTGCTTCGTATAAAGAGGTTACTTCAATACAGAAAGATAACCCGGGAATAAAACCGGAAGTTGTTCAACATGTTGAAAACGCATTAAAAATTACCCTGTCGGAGGAAACTGAGCACCTTGAAAGAAGACTTTCATTTCTTGCCACAACGGCAAACGTTGCACCTTTCATTGGATTGTTCGGTACGGTATGGGGTATCATGGACTCTTTCCGTGAGATAGGCCTTAGAGGAACGACAAGCCTTTCAGTTGTGGCGCCTGGCATAAGTGAGGCGCTTATTGCTACTGCCATCGGCCTCGCTACCGCCATACCTGCAGTGCTCGCCTATAATTATTTTATCGGGAGACTCAAAAGAATCTCTTCCAAAATGGAAAACGCATCCATGTATATCCTTAACCTTCTTGAAAAATGAAGTTATCGAAGGATTCAAAAGGCCCACTTTCAGAAATTAACATCATCCCGCTTGTCGATGTCATGCTCGTCCTTCTCATTATATTTATGATAACGGCCCCAATGATGCAGCAAGGTATGGGTATCGACATCCCCAGGGTAACAACAAAGCCCCTTCCCGCCAAAGATGAACCGCAGATTTTGAATATTACAAAGGATCAGCAGCTTGTTTTGAATGAGAAAAAGCTGAATATAAAGGACCTGAAGGCAGCCATACAACTCCTTTTTGTAAATAGGAGTGACAAGGAAATCTTCCTGAGGGCAGACAAGGATGTGCCATACGGGTTTGTCGTCAATTGTATGGGAATTGTCAGAGAGGCTGGCGTTGAAAAGGTGAATATAGTTACCCGACCGCTTGAGTAATAATGAAAGAAGAAACCTGGTTCAAAATGCTCGTTGTGTCCACCATCCTGCACGTTCTCATAGTCGGCGCATTCAGCATACCCATGAAAAAATCATCAAAAAAATTTGATAAACTGTCCTCATACACTGTTAATCTCGTGGGAGATCCGGGCGCCGGGACGCTTGGAGGAGAAGGAAGAATATCGGAAAGCAAGCCCGCACAGGCAAAGAAGACACCCGATGCAAAAATCACAAAACCGGTGCCCGCTGCAAAGAAGCCTGCACCCGTAAAAACAAAACCAAAACTTGAAAGGAAAGAAAAAGAGGCAGCGGTATCTCTATCCAGGAAAAAGGTGCCGGCGAAAGAATCAACGGAAAAGGAAGCAACCACAAAGGAAGAACTAAATCGTCTAAACGACAGGATAAAGGAAATCCGCAAACGCACAGACTACCTCGATGTCTCGAGGTCATCAGGATCCGGAGGGAGCCAGGGGAAAACAGCGGGTTCAGGGTATGGGCTGCCAGGTTCTTCGGAAGGAGGGTCAAAACCCATGGACCCGATATCACAGCAATATATTCTGGGGATATGGGAGAAGATCAAAAATTCCTGGGGATTGCCGGGCATGTCTTCCTTCAAAAAAGATCTGGAAACGGTTGTGACAATAAAGATAAGAAAAGATGGGAGGATAGTTGATATCAATATCGAAAAGAGGTCCGGGAACAGGATGTATGATGAATCAATTCTGAGGGTATTAAGATCGGTTGATCCCCTTCCGTCAATACCTGCCTCACTAAATATGGACACGATGGAAATAGGTTTCAGGTTTCTGCCGGGCGATTTATCGTAAGTGTGCTTTTTGAAGAATCAATCACTCACTCGATGTCTTTGCCTTTTACTGTATCAGCCTGGTGTCACTTATCCTTTTTTTTTCCGAAGTAATGCCTGGAAAACATTACTGACCCCTTGTATTATGTAATTTCTCGTGAAATACAGGATGGCGGTAAAAGCTATACTGGCAGCAAGCAGCCAGAAGAACGCCTGATATTTTCCCTGGCTCACCGCAGTTCCCTGCAATGTAAGCATCAGTGTGCCGGGAAGCCTGCCGAAGATATTCATAAAGAGAAAGTCTACAAGCCTCATACGGCTAAGCCCTAGCAGATAACACAGAGAGTCTTTCGGGAATCCCGGCAAAAGAAAGAGGATAAAGGTTACATTTAACCCTTTATGCGTTATGAAATTATTGAGTTTATCGATGTATTCTTTCTTGACCACTTTTTCGACAAGTTTCATGCCGAATATCCTGGTGATTGAAAATGCGATGAGTGAACCAAGAGTGAGGCCGATGGTAGATAATATTACACCCTGGGTATTCCCGAATAAAAGACCCCCGACAAAACCGGTAATTTCACCAGGAACAGGTGCAAATACAACCTGGGCAGCTTGGACAAGGACGAAGATTACAGCAGCAAATGGACCGAAAGAGATGATGAAAGCCTTGAGTCTTTTTGGTTCAAAGAAGAATCTGTAGAATTTTATTATCTCTTTCCACGCACCTTCTTCGTGCCAGACGTAGAATAGCAGACAGACCAGAGCAAGCCCCGATGTCCAGAGAAAGACCCTCAATAACGTTGATGTAAACTTCGTTTTGACTATTGATCTTTTCAAGACTGGATCGCCACCGTCCTTAATACCTCGTCCAATGTGGTCAGTCCGTCCTCAAGTAATATGACACAGTAGTCCTTGAGCGTTCTCATGCCGCCCTTTACGGCCTCCTGCCTTATAATCTCAGACCCGGCGCCTTCGCTGATACAACGCCTTACTTCTCTAGTCACTTTAAGCACCTCGTAAACACCAACCCTTCCTTTATAACCGGTCATATTGCATACATCGCAACCCTTTCCTTTATACAACTCTACATCCTCCGGCAATCCAAGATATTTTATAGCCGCCACGTTATCCGGTTTATATTTTTCTTTACAATTCTGGCATATTCGCCTTACAAGCCTTTGAGCAACAATACCGATGATTGATGTAGAAATGAGAAAAGACTCTATGCCCATTTCGTTGAGTCGCATAAAGGTGCTTGGTGCATCATTGGCGTGGAGGGTTGTAAAGACAAGATGGCCTGTAAGGGCTGCTTCAACAGCTATTTTAGCCGTTTCTTTGTCCCTTGTCTCACCAACAAGAATGATATTCGGGTCCTGTCTCAAAAAGGCCCTGAGAACCCGTGCAAAATCAAGACCGATATCGGAATTTACCTGCACCTGGTTTATCCCTGCAAGGTCATACTCAATGGGGTCTTCCACGGTTGATATGTTCACATCAATGTCGTTCTTTTCGGCAAGGGCACTGTAAAGTGTTGTGCTTTTACCGGAGCCGGTGGGCCCGGTTACGTATATGATACCGTAAGGCTCGTCTATCATTCCTCTGACGAGATCAAGAGTGGGTTTGTGTGAAATTAATTTATCCAGACCAAGCATTGTGTTGCTCTTGTCGAGGATCCTTGTACATATCTTTTCGCCGAACTTTGTTGGAATCGATGAAACCCTGAAGTCTACCGATTTATTGCCTACCTTCATGGATATCCTGCCGTCCTGCGGCATTCTTCTCTCGGTAATGTCCAGCTTGGAAATGATTTTAATCCTGCTTATGAGCGGAAGTATGACCTTTCGCGGCAGCATCATCTCTTCTTTAAGGATACCGTCGATCCTGTAACGAACCCTGCATCCGCGCTCCATGGGTTCTATATGAATGTCGCTGGCGCCTTTTTTCAATGCCATACCGATAATACTGTTTGTCAGTCTTACAATAGGCGCGCCCTGTGCCTCATTTTCCAGGTCTGCTATCCCTATCTCATCTTCCTTCCCTTCTTCAACCTCCATATCTTTCAATATGTCGGACTGGAGATCATCCATATTGTCAAGGAATGTATCAATGTTGACTTCTGGTTTCTCCTCCTCCTTTTTCATAATGTCAGGGTACTCTTTTTCCATGAAGGTCTTTAAATCGCCCTCGCTTATAAGCGCCTGCTCTATGGCAACTCCCCTGATAAACTTTCTTACCTCGTCGATGGCAAGGATGTCGCTCGGATTGACCATACCCAGTGTCACTGTGTTGTTGGAGTACGCTACAGGCAATACCTTTTGCTTCATGATGACCTGTTTGGGGATAAGGGACAGCACGTCAGCATCTATTTTGAGGGTGGATAAGGATTTCATGCCCATACCCTTCTGGACATTCAACCCCTCCAGTCTTTCCGCAACGATTTTGTTTAAGGACATGGAAATTGAAGGGTGTTCTTTCATGAGGGATTCAAAATCCCTTTTCTCAAGAACAAATACAGAAGTTGCCTGGGTTGCCATTACCGTAGCAGAACGCGGATTGCCGGTTAAAAGGGCCATTTCACCAAAACATGCCCCGCCGCCGAGTGATGCAATGGTCATGTCAATCCCCATGGATTGTTCTCTTTTTTTAATATCCACTTTGCCGCTTTTTATGATAAACATGGCATCCCCTGGTGCGCCCTCTCTAACAATGGCCGTATTGGGCGGGTATACCCTTTCTTTAAGCCTGCTGCCCAGCTCCTGGATTTCCTCTTCACCGAGAGATTTAAACAGTTCCGTGTTTTTCAGACACATTATTCTATCGGTACAGGTCGTGTTCATTGCCCAAACCTCCTGCTTCTGTGCTGGTAGCTCCTGATGGCCCTTAAAAAATCAATCTTCCTGAAAACAGGCCACAGGGCATCGCAAAAGTAAAACTCACTGTATGCACTCTGCCAGAGGAGAAAACCGCTCAGGCGTATTTCGCCGCTTGTCCTGATAATCAGGTCCGGATCGGGAATCCCATTGGTGTATAGGTGGCTCGTAATATCTTCCGAAGTGATGCTGTTTGCCAACTCATCTATGGTGCTGACTTTTTTTTCTTTGACAGCCTTCTTTACCGCTTCAACAATTTCTTCCCTGCCGCCATAACCAATTGCAATATTAAGCATATGCTTTGTATGGGTTTGCGTAGATTCTTCGGAGCTTCTTATCACTGCCTTCAGTTCCTCCGGGAGCGCATCAATCTTGCCCAGCGCCTTAATCCTGAAACCATTCTTTTTTATAACAGGACTTTTTGCAAGCTCCTCTATCTTTTCCTGTATCACCTTCAGAAGCGCCTCAACCTCTTCCTTGTCTCTCTGGATATTATCGGTGGAGAAAACCCATATAGTGATAATTTTTATACCCAAATCAGCACACCATTGCAAGACGTCGTCCAGTTTATCGGCACCGAGTTTGTGGCCCATTACAACATCATCATAGCCCATTTCCTTTGCGTATCTCCGGTTGCCATCGAGGATAAGGCCGAGGTGGGTTGGCATTTCGCCCTTTTTTACGCCTTTTTCAAGGAACTTTTCATACGAAAAATATAATAACTTCTTAATAGGCATAATAAATTATAATGTATTTTAGAATAAAATGACACGAATTTGTGAACAGCTTTTAGCTGTTAGCCGTTAACAATATGTTGACTTTTACGAAACCGTCAAACCTTATAAGGCGCAGAAAGTTTCAGCTAATAGCTGAGGACTAACAGTTATCGGTTTTAGTTCAATACCGAAGGCTTTGCCTTTGATGTGAGGGCCTTTATAGCATCTTTGAGGCCGTCGAGGGTGAGCTCGAACATGGGGAAAACCTTGCCGATAGTGTCAACCGTATAGTGGCCCCAGAAATTCTTATGCGTGGGATTAAGCCATACCGAGTTGGGGAAATGCTGTTTTATTTTCATGAACCATTCAATGCCCGGTTTATCGTTTGTGGAGAAATAATCAATACAGCCGTTTACATCAAACAGTTCCGAGTAGGCCATCCTTGCATCTCCTACAAGCACCACCTTGTATCCTTTGTGGAATTGTGAAAAAAGCTTTTCCGTGGGTATGCGCTTATAATTGCCGATATCTTCGTAGACATCCTGATAGATACAATTATGGAAGAAAAAGTATTTAAATTCTTTGAAGTGTTCCATTTGTGATGCAGCAGAAAAAAGTCTTTCACATAGTTCCGTATAGGGCAGCATTGAACCGCCGGTGTCCATAAGCAGGATGATCCGTACCGTATTTTCCCTGGACCTGTTAAAAACAAGCTCTATCTCGCCGCCCTCTTTTGCGGTTTTATCGATGGTTTCATCGATGTCCAGCTCTTCCTGTGCGCCTTCCCTCTTGAGTTCTCTCAGTTTTTTCAGGGCCATCTTTGTCTGTCTCACGTCGAGGATGATATCGTTCCTGTAGTTCCTGAACCTCCTCTCTTCGGCCACCTTGGCGGCGGATTGCATCCATGACTCGCCGCCCACCCTGATGCCACCGGGATGGTTTCCATAGGCGCCAAACGGTGATGTGCCGCCCGTGCCGATCCATTTACCCCCGCCGTCGTGCCGTTCCTTCTGCTCCTTGAGCCTTTCCATGAACTGCTTCATCAACTCGTCCATGTTATGCTCTTTTCTGAATTGTTCGAGCTTCTGCTGGAAATCAGCTATCTCCTCGGGTGTCATTTTGGGGAGTTTGTGGAGAGGGTTTTCAAGCCAGTCGAGGACCTTGTCAAGCTCAGGACCTTCTGTTTTTATACCGCCGAAATATTCCTGAAAGGCCTGATCAAACATGTCGTAATAAGCTTCACTTTTTACAAGAAACGCTCTACCCACATAATAAAGATGGTTCAGGCTTGCCTGAAAATAACCGTCATATAAGGCTTCGATAAAGGATACCCATTCTGTAACAGTAACAGGCACCCCTTTTTTTCTCAATAAGTAGAAAAAATCAGTAAACATAGTTTAGCTCCAAAGTTTTAGAATCTCCTCTTGAAGCCGAATCCCCCTCCCTGCGCATTGGAAAGCTTTATGAATCTGCCGGTGTCCTGCTCGTTTTTTAAGATTGCCCCGAGAAAGGGTATCTCAGAGCTGATCTTGTCCGTGCTGATTCCGCCTAATAAGAGGGCCTTTATCCAATCTATGAGTTCGCTGGTGGACGGTTTTTTTCTCAGCCCATCCACATCCCTTATCCAGTAGAACCTCTTGATGGCCTCCCTTAACAGCTTGTTCTCAATATCCGGATAATGGACCTTTACGATCTTTTCCATCATCTCTTCGTCGGGGAATTCGATATAGTGAAATACGCATCTTCTTAAAAAAGCATCGGGAAGCTCTTTTTCGGAATTGCTTGTGATAATCACGACAGGCCTGTGTATGGCCGAAACTTCTTCGTCAAGTTCTGGGATATGAAATGACATTTCATCAAGCTCATTGAGAAGGTCGTTGGGAAATTCCACATCCGCCTTATCAATCTCATCGATGAGCAATACAAGCTGCTCGTCACTTTTAAATGCCTGTCCTAATTTACCCATCTTTATATATTGTCTTATATCTGAAATATCTTTATCCTTAAACCTTGCATCATTTAATCTCTGGACGGTGTCATATACATAAAGCCCGTCTTTTGCCTTCGTAGTTGACTTGACATTCCAGATAAGAAGTTTTTTGTTCAACGCCGTCGAAATACTGTGGGCGAGAAGGGTCTTGCCCGTGCCGGGTTCACCCTTTATTACGAGTGGTTTTCCCAATGCAACCGAAACGTTAACAATTTCCATTAAGGGTTTTGAAGCTATATAATCTTCGCTTCCTTTGTATCCTTGACCTGTAACCATTAGTTGAGCCTCCTGTCTATAAGTGAAAAATATCACTTATAGTATAAGGTTTTACGGCCTCATTGTCAACAGTCCAAGTCTGCACAATTATTCATAGAAGCAGGATGGTCCCGCCAGAAATGACAGGCTGTCCACGGTTTTCAGCCAGTGTTGGCGATGGTGTTACCGGTTAGATTTCCTGCAGGCGCTCGCATAGGCCATAACAGCCTTCACGTAGTTGTCACAATGATTGTAGGCCCATATGGCTTGTTTTTTCTTTTGCAGATCATTCTTTTCCCAGCCATTGATTCTTAGGTAATTGGCGATGCTCGCCATGGCATCGGAAAAGTTATTGAGATCGACCTCTCCATTACCATCCCCGTCAACGGCATATTGAATCACTGATGACGGGATAAACTGACAGAGGCCGAAGGCACCTGCCCATGAACCCTTGATAGAAAGCGGATCTTTTTTATTATTCTTACAAAAAATCAGCAGACTTAAAAGCTCTTTTTCGGCCCACGCAGAACGGCGGTTTTCGAGAACGGCAAGCGTGAGAAGGCCATTAAAGACAAGATATCTCCCTTCATAGCTGCCCAGGTTTGTCTCCAGGCGGTAGATAGCAACGATGGTTTCTTTATCAACGCCATACTTATTCTCTATTTCTTCAAAGACAAGGCTGTTTTCCCGCAGGACCTTCTGCCCTCTTTTAACCGATTTGAGGGTAAGGAGGCCGAACTTTTTATGCATATAGTTAATCCCGTGTCCTTTTTTTTCAAGAATTTCCGGATAGAGCGTTACACGGCTGTCAGTAAATATTTTCTGTATATCTTCATCGCTAAAGCCGTTGACCTTAATCTTTTGAATGAGAAATGCACCATTGGGAGGAAGGTTGAAAGAACCCGTCTCGCCAGTGACATGTGCAGTTATAGCCAGCAGAACAAAAAGGATCATTAAAGATTTTGAACAGATCGAGCTTGATACGGCAATGTTTTTGGGGCAATGGAACCGTCCCCGGTTCCTCTCTTCACAAAACGTGAGGAGGTGTACGAGTATTTCCTTTACGGAAGTATCGCTGAACAGTACCACTCCTCATTCTTTTACACTATTTCTCTTGTTTGTCAATGAATAACTGGAGCCTTGTGCGTCACACTTTTCGAAATAATGTATCGACCCGCGATTCCATAAGGCCGCAAACTCATGCACCTTAGAAAAATCGATTATACGGAGGCAATCAACTGGATGGATATCCTCTCTTCGCTCATTCCGCCTTCAACTCTGAAAAACGTATGGACTTTTCGTTACTTTTCCTGTAAAATTCCTCAGATCGGGGCGTAGCGCAGCATGGCTTAGCGCACCTGCTTGGGGTGCAGGAGGCCGCTGGTTCAAATCCAGTCGCCCCGACCATTTA
>CAYMTB010000004.1:0-37657 GCA_964393225.1 uncultured Syntrophorhabdaceae bacterium | reverse complement strand
AGCTAAAGTATCGCCGTGTTTTTTTGGATCTGGTTTTTCAACAAAGATGACGGATGTGCTGTCAAGACTTCCTGATTGTTGAAATTTTGATATGAAAGACAAATCGCCGATCAAAAAACCGTCGGTTTGCATCTTTTGAAATGATTTAATCTCTTCTGCTGTATTCAATACCCTTAAAGGGCCACGTTTCAGATAAAATACTAATGCCGAATCATAGTCCCGGCAGAGGGCAATCTTATCGTCGCTGACGTTTTTTAAATAATCTGCCGCCTTCAGGGCGAAAGGCCGCAGAGTCCTTTTTTTCTCAGCAACAGCCATACCAACAGTAAAGGCCCACAACTCCATAATAAACACAAGCGAAACGAGTATTGCAAGGCCCTTTTCAGGGATTTTTTTAAAGAACAATATAAGAGAGGTGGTACCGGCAATAATAGCAAAAGCTCCGATCGCTAATTGAGAAACATGTGAAGGAATTCTGTTGTCAGAATAAGCAAGGATTAAACATATTCCGGCCAGGATTAAAATAGAGCACGTAAATATTGCGGCTGATTTTACAGCCCATAGATTAGTATGTTCCCTTGAATCCGTCAGCCAATCTGTTATCCCTTTTCCGGTAATCAGCGCTAATCCGGGCAATATAGGGAGTATATAATAACTGCGGCGTGAACCGGAAATAGTAAAAAATATGAATATGGCCAGCGTGAGAAGTATGATCAACCTTTCCGGTATGTTTTTGCCCCGGCACCTTATGCCCGGGAAAGATGCAAGCATAAAAAGTGTCCACGGCGCGAAGAATACAGGGATGTGTTTAAAATATGTGTAAAAAGGCTCTATATGGTCAAAGGGTCGAAAAAAGCGTTGCACATTCTCTCTCCACATAAGTTCCACCGAAGACCATGAACCAGTGAAAATAACCGGCATTAAAAGGAATATCGTAAAAATTGCTACACCAGTAAGAGTCCCGAAAAGGCCCTGCCATGAAATAATCCAGCGTAATTTTGATAATAATGTTCCTTTTATGGCGTAAAACGTAAAACCATTTTTCCTTGCCTGCACCAAAGCCTCGGCCATACTGTAAAAAGTAATGGAAGAAAACACTACAGCAGGGGCAACAGGACCCTTACAGAAAGAAGCTATAGCGCAAATGCTATAGAGCAATATCACGTATACCGGAGAACCGTGATGTGCGCCTGAGATAAAAAGCCAGAAGCATAACCATATCGCAAGAACATTGAGTATTTCGGCTGATGCGGTGCGTGACCACAGGACGAACATGGCGGAAGTAAGCAATAGAAAAGATGAAATAAAACCGGTTTTCCTCCCGAAAAGGCGACGTCCGATTACGAATGTGATAATCACCGTGCCCGTACCGGCCAGGATACCGGGCATACGCGCTGCAGCCTCTGTGACAACGCTATTTACAGCAAAAGGGATAATTGCCCAGTAACTCAAAAGAGGTTTATCAAAATATATCTGCCCATTGATCATAGGGAGAAAATAATTCCCCGAGATGAGCATTTCCCTGGCTATTTCTGCCCAGCGCCCCTCTGAACCCCACAAAGACTTTACAGATAATCCTGTAAACAGAAGGATGATGCTGGTTAACACAAGTATGCCGAGATATTGCCAGTCCTGGCGTAACCACTTTTCTGCCGGGAAATTTGTATGTAAGGCGTCTTTTTTCACGTGCTTTCAGGGAGAACTATAGTAACAACATGCTTTAGGTGTCAAGCAAAAATCTGACTAACTGAACAACTGATCCAAAAACGATTGACAAAACATCATAAATATTTTAATTTCATTTTTCGATTTTCAAATGAAAAATCTTATAATTATTAATTATTTCAGAGGAAAAACTGGATACCCCGTATTTTGACAATATGATAAGGAACTGCAATCTGTGATAACCAGGAGTAATCTAAGAAATTTTGTCAGGTTGTTGTGCTATTTGTCTGTACTTATATTTAATGTAAACACCAACGAAATTATCGTTTCATTCTGCCTGCTTACCCTTGGCTGCTTTGTTCATTACTTAACAAAAGGGCAATTAATTAGAAATGTTGTCATGTGTAACAACGGCATTTACGGAATAGTAAGACACCCTTATTATATGGCAAACTATCTCATTGACGTAAGCTTTTGCCTTCTCACCGGGAACCCGTATCTGTTATTGATTTATCCTTTCCTTTTTTTCTGGGTTTATGGGTCAACATTGCGGAAAGAAGAAAAATACCTTGCCGACACCCATAATGAACCATATATAGAATACCTGCTTGATGTACCGCAGGTTTTTCCGGATTCTTATTTTACTATATATCTTAAAAATGTATTTTCAGGCTTCTCAAAAAAACGAATCAGCCGGAATGAGGTATCAAGAATTTTACGCTTCTGGTCAACAGCGATATTCATTATATTCCTGCATACGTTAAAAACAACATATTTTACAAAAATGTGTTTCTCAGATTACAGTGAGTTTAAAACGTCAGCATTATTATTATCTTCAGTTATTGTACTTTATATTGTCAGCATTTTTGTAAGGGGTGACCGAACAAAACAACCCTCGCCGAAAACCTGTTAGTCTCCCTTGAAGGTGCAGCAGATCATGGATAAACAAAAAACAATCGGGTTTACAACAACTATCCCCGTAGAAATCATTTTTGCGTCAGGGAACACGCCGTGCGATCTCAATAATGTTTTTATAACAGACTCAAACCCCATGCGCTATATCGAAAGAGCAGAGAAAGACGGGTTCCCTAAAAGCATGTGTAACTGGGTGAAAGGCATCTACGGTGTTGTTATGGAAGAACATGTCGATACCGTCATAGCAGTTATTGAAGGTGATTGCAGCAACACCCTGGCCCTCTCTGAAATATTAAGATATAAAGGCATAAAGGTGATTCCCTTTGCCTATCCATACGACCGGGATAGAAAAATTTTGAAAAGGGAAATTGAAAAACTGACAAAGGCATTGTATGCCGACGTAGAGGTGCTCGCTGTTGTCGATAAAGAGATTGAAAAGGTCAGGTTAAACCTTGCATTGATAGACAGGATGACATGGCATGATAAGGTTGTTACGGGCCAGGAAAATCATCTTTGGCTGGTTCGGGCGTCGGATATGCTTGGCGACTATAAAAAATATAACATCATGGCAGAAGAATTCATAAAAAATGCTCAAAAACGGAAAGAGATGAAGGGTATTAACATCGGGTACATCGGGGTGCCGCCCATACTGCTTGACCTTCATGATTTTTGTGAATCTAACGGGGCACATGTGGTCTATAATGAGACACAGAGACAGTTTGCCCTTCCACGCTCTTCAAAAAACATTGTAAAGAGATATCTGAATTATACCTATCCTTACGGGATATTTTACAGGATTGCCGATATTAAAGGGGAGATAAAAAAGCGTAACCTTAAAGGCCTTATACATTATGTGCAGGCCTTCTGCCACAGGGTTATGGAAGATGTGATTTTGAGGGACATGATTGATATTCCGGTCATTACCATAGAGGGTGATCTCCCGAAGCGGCTTGATACAAGGACAAAATTGAGAATTGAGGCCTTTATCGAGATGCTGGGAAACAGGTAACTATGGAGAGAACAAAAAGGTTTATTATCAACAGAAACGGCATTGGTTTTTTTAAATCGATCCTGGAATCATATGAGGATATAGGGATTTTCTCTGTCCTTGACGGCAGCAGGGGATTGATAGAGATATCCTATACACATTTTTTTGAAAATGATTTACGAATGATTATAGAGGATATGGCCCATTATGGCATTGTCTTCTACGAGGTGAACGATGTTTGACAGCAACAGGGTTTTGCGGTCGCTTATGGAGGGGAATGGTCTGTACGGGGACATCTTCACTGAAGAAAGGGCTTATACACACATACAGCTCGAATCTTCCAGGTTTGAAAAGATAGAGAAGGGTATGGATAAAGGGGTTGGACTCAGGGTGATAACCCCATGGAAGTCGTTTTTTGCCTCTACCAACTCTTTTGAAGCGGACAATCTTATTGCCCTGGCAAAAGAGCTTAACCGGTTTACAAAAGAGAAGGCATCGGTGGATCTGAAAGAAGCCACTCCAATTCTGACTCAATATCCTTTCTCGTTGAACGTTGATCCGCAAAACGTGGAAATAAAACAGAAACTGAATATGATTCAGCATGCAGAATCGCTTGCGAGGGGACTGGAAAAGAGAATAAAACAGGTAAGGGTAGTTTACAGGGATACAAAACAGCAGGTTACAATCCACAACAGCGAGAATGAATGTATCAATGACGAAAGACATCAGGTCGTATTCAATATATTTCTTGTGGCCGAGGATAAGGGCGGGATGCAAACCTCGTATGATGCCATCGGAGGTTTTTACGGTTTTGAATTCTTTACGGAAGCGAGGATTGAAGAGATCATTACAAAAACCTCAAAAAGACTTACGGGGCTACTCGAAGCAAGAGAGGCGCCAATGGGTATGAAAACCGTTGTGCTTGCATCTGAAGCAGGCGGAACGATGATCCATGAAGCCATTGGCCACGGACTTGAAGCAGACCTTGCCATGGAAGGACTATCCTGCTATAAAGGGATGCTGAACAAAAGAATTGCCTCTCCTCTCATTCATGTTGTAGATGATGCAACAATACCGAATATGCGTGGAACATATGCCTGTGATGACGAAGGAACATTGTCAGAAAAAACCATCCTTGTTGAGAACGGGATTCTGAAGAATTATATGTTTGACAGATTCCACGCCTTAAAATACAAAACACGCTCGACCGGTAACGGACGCAGAGAGTCTTTCCGGCATAAACCCATACCAAGGATGAGCAACACCATGATTTTGCCGGGTAGCGATGATCCTGCACATATTATTGCTTCTGTGGATGATGGAGTATATGTTGTAAAAATGGGTGGAGGGCAGGTAGATACAGTAAGGGGTGACTTTGTTTTTGAGATTCAGGAGGGCTATATTATTGAAAAAGGCAATATAGGCCCCATGATCAAAAATGCGACATTAATGGGCAATGGTCTTAAAATACTGCAGGAGATTGATATGGTAGGAAGCGACCTGGGCTTTGGCATTGGAACCTGCGGTAAAGACGGGCAGGGCGTTCCTGTTTCAGATGCACAGCCCACCCTGAGAATACCGGAAATAGTTGTAGGGGGGAAATAGGTCAGAACTTCAAGGCTTTTAATCGTTTCACCGCTTCTTTTATCCGTTCTTCGTTTATCGTTATGGAAATCCTGAAATAACCTTCGCCTTCATCGCCGAAACCACTGCCCGGGGTCACCACTATCCCTGTCTCTCCGATGAGTTTTTCACAGAAATCAGCCGATGTATAACCCTCAGGGACTTTTGCCCATATATAGAATGTTGCAAGAGGTTTTGTCACATTGATGCCAACCGACTTCAGGCCATCCACGACCAGATCCCTCCGGCGCTGAAATGTCTTTTTGATTTCTTCAACAGAACTCTGACTACCGGATAGGGCTTCAATGCCTGCGTACTGAATGGCCTGGAACACGCCGGAATCAATATTCGTCTTTAATTTTCCAAGATTGAATATGGCATCCTTATTGCCCACCGCAAAACCTATTCTCCAGCCTGTCATGCAGTAAGTTTTTGATAAAGAGTGGAACTCGACTGAATATTGCTTATCTTTATCAAACTCAAGTATACTTTTTGGTCTGTATCCTTCGTAAGCAATTTCACTGTATGCCGCATCATGACAGATAAGAATATCGTACTTTCTGGCAATGTCTATGACCTTCTCATAAAAATCATCACCGGCGTGCGCGCCTGTGGGATTGTTCGGGTAATTTATGAACATGATTTTCGCCTTATGCAGTATGTCTTCAGGAATTTCATCAAATAATGGCAAAAAATCATTCTCTTCCCTTAGAGGCATGATGTAGGGGATACCTCCTGTAAGCAGTGTCATAATCTTATATACAGGGTATCCAGGAGATGGGATTAGGGCTATATCCCCGCTTTCAATATAAGCCCACGGCATATGTGCAATTCCTTCCTTTGAGCCGATCAGTGTGACAACCTCATCCATTGGGTCAAGATTTACATCAAATCTCTTTTTGTACCAGTCTGCAACTGCCTGCCTGAATTCAAGCATTCCTTCGTAACTCGGATAGCGGTGATTTTTCGGGTCCTCAGTTGCCTCTTTCATTTTTTCAATGATGTTTTTCGGGGTAGGGATATCAGGATCGCCAATGCCGAAATCAATAAGGTCGATGCCTCTGCTTCGCGCCTCTGCCTTTTTTTTATCGATCCTTGCAAACAAATATGGCGGTATTTTTTCAACTCTTGATGCCGGTTTTACCATTTTTCACTCCTGATTGTATTTATGCCGGACTTGCAGTCAAAGCAATATATAATACAACATAATCGGCTGGCTGTGAAGTGGTTTTCCCAACCTTGATTTTATTTATTATTTCACATGGGCGGTCATTATTCCTCTTCTGCGCTCCCATAGCTTGCTTATGACAAATACTTTTTATCCATGAACGTTGCTCCCGGTTTTATTTTTAAGTTTTGTCAAAAAGGTTTACCACAGGGATGCGGCAATGGGTACACGGGCGCGTTCTCCGAGCCGGATTGCATTTTTCCTGCATGCAGAGCGGCAGACCCCGCAGCCGTAACACCACCTTTGGTCAATGACTACCTTTTTGTTCGAGGGACTGTATGTGATGGCGCCGAACTGGCAGAAGCGCATACAGTCCCGGCAGCCAGTGCACTCTTCCGGAAGGACTTCGCCGACATATTCGGCCCGGAACATAACGGGTATCGCGTGCGTGACGGTGGTACGCATGGCGAGGCAGTCTGAACGGTCGCAATTGCAGATTCCGGCGATGAAGGGTGTATGGAAAGTCCATACAGTATGGCAGAGGCCCTCATGCTCATGTTCGTGAAACGAAGCGATAGCCTCATCTTTATTGAGCTTCTCGAGACCGCTGCTGTCCGGTCCGCTGAGGAAACTCTTATCAAGGCCATTAATAATTTCGACAAGTCTTCCACCGTCCGGCGCCATGCTGATCCCGTAACAATAGCGCTTTTCTTTGCCCAGGGTAGTATGTCTGCAGAAACAGGCTATACGAACGATGGAATTGACAAAACCAAAGATCTGCTCAATTTCTTCGATGGGTACTACCTGTCCGAAGTGGACCTTCTTCATCTTCCGGGTGACAATACGGCTTAACAGGCTTCTTATTAGACCCGGTGCTTTGGCGAGATGATCGATCCTCCGGACGTTCTGCGAGGTTGATTCGGGGTGTGAGATAAAGTCTTCGATAAATCTGCGCCGGCGGATGTCGCTTAACAGGTCATCAGAATAGTTCTTTGCCTGCAGGTACCACTTTTCCCCTTCGCCATGCTTCAGACAGAATTCACACATTGCTCCGCCCCCTTTTCTCTTTTCGACTTCATTTTGCTCCAAACTTTATAAAAATTCAAATAAAATATTTCCAGCCACACTTTGATTTTGCTCTTGCCTTACTTTTCATTTGAAAAGACTTTTATTGATGTGTAAGATAGACACTGTGGAAAAAATCCTGAAAAAGTTGCCAAGTGATTTTCCGTTAACTGAGGATCCTTACAAAGAGATAGCTGAAAGAGTAGGCATAAGCGAGAATGAGCTTATAGAGAAGCTTGCCCGACTGAAAAGCGAAGGTGTTATCAGAAGGATAGCGGCAATTCTCTATCACAGGAGAGCTTCCTATACGCACAATGCAATGGTTGTGTGGAATACCGGGGCGTTTGATGTTGAAAAAACAGGTGAAATAATGGCATCTTTCCCTGAAGTAAGTCACTGCTATGAAAGGGACAGGGGAGGGTACTGGGAATATAATTTATACACCATGATACATGGAAGGAGTATGGAGGAATGCAACAATATTATCCGACGTATATCGGAAAAGATTGGCATAAATGATTATCGGATGTTTCTCAGCAAGAGGGAATTCAAAAAAATAGCACTTACGGTAAATCGTGAATAAAGAAAAATCAGAAAAATATTTTAATGAAGCTCAAAGATTAATGCCAGGTGGTGTCAACAGTCCTGTCAGAGCTTTTAAGTCGGTTCATGATACACCCTTCTATGTGAAAAGAGGGAAGGGCGCATATCTGTATGACGTTGACGGCAATGCTTACCTCGACTATGTTGCTTCATGGGGCGCGATAATCCTCGGACATGCTGACGATGGACTCATCGAAGAAATCAAGATAGCGTTGGAGGACGGAACAAGTTTTGGCGCTTGCCATCCATATGAAATTGAGCTGGCAGGACTCATCGCAGAGGCCTTCCCGTCAATAGAACTTATGAGGCTTACCAGTTCAGGTACCGAAGCCACAATGAGCGCCATAAGGGTTGCGAGGGGGTTTACCGGAAAGAATGGCATTATCAAGTTCGGAGGATGCTACCACGGTCACGTGGACAGCCTTCTCGTCAAGGCAGGCTCCGGTCTTGCCACGTTCGGTGTACCGGATAGTAAGGGCATATTGGAAGACCTTGCCAGACATACGTACATAGCCGATTACAATCATATGGATTCAGTTATAAATATTGTCGAAGAAAATCAGGATATTGCATGTATTATTTTGGAGCCTGTCATGGGCAACGTAGGTGTTGTTTTGCCGGAAAGCAACTTTCTGCATGATCTAGAGGAATTATGCCGGAAAACGGGTACCCTTCTTATTTTCGATGAAGTTATAACGGGGTTAAGGGTAACATACGGCGGGGCGCAGCATCTTTACAACATTACTCCCGACATAACTTGTATGGGAAAGATAATCGGCGGAGGTTTTCCTATAGGTCTTTATGGAGGAAAAAAGGAGATTATGGAGAGGGTGTCACCTCTCGGAGATATATATCAGGCAGGGACCTTGTCGGGAAATCCGATTGCTGTAAGGGCAGGCATATATGTGCTTAATTACTTGAAGAACAATTTCCAAGTATATGAATTAATAGATAAATATGGTAATGAACTAAAAAATGCAGTACTTGAAATTGCTCAGCATTATGGTATTCCATACACGATAAACGGCATTACCGGTATGTTTACGGGTTTCTTCTCTGATAACCATGTTCGTGATTACCGTTCTGCTCTTTTCACAGACCGCAGCCTCTACGAAAGGTTCTTCAAACTGATGCTTGAGGAGGGGATATTCTTTGCCCCGAGTCCGTTTGAGGCATCGTTTGTTACACTTTCCCACGGGGATAACGAGCTGTCAAAGACAGTTGCAGCCTACGAGAGGGTATTTAAAAAATTATCATGATAAACAACCAGAGAGCCAGGGCATATGTGGATTTAAATGTGATTGATCAGAACTACAGGGCAATTAAAACATTATTGCCGCATAGTGTAAAAACCCTTTGCGTAGTGAAAGCTGATGCTTACGGTCACGGGGCAGTTGAAACAGCCCGAAAGCTTGAATCCATCGGTGCGGATTACCTCGGTGTTGCCACAACCGATGAAGGAATAGAATTGAGGAATAACGGCATCACTATGCCCATACTTGTGATGAGCGGCGTATTGATATGGGACGAAATTGGATATCTCTATAAAAACAGGCTTACAACTGTTGTGTATAATATTAATATGCTTCAAAGACTGAAAGAAGAATCACTGGCTCATGAGGAAACCCTGAAAATCCATATAAAAGTAGATACAGGCATGGGAAGGCTTGGCTTTACTCCTGATGAGTTGCCCGTTGTAATCAGAGAAATGAAAGAACCGTGCAAAATCGAAGTTGAAGGCTGTATGAGCCATTTTTCTTCCTCAGAAAACAGGGATGAATATGGTTTCGATCAGATAGCAGCCTTTAATAAATCTTTACAGCTTCTCAAGAAGAATGGTATTAATCCTGAACTTATTCATATGGCGAACAGCGGTGCTGTGGCGCAATATCCCGAGGCTTATTTTAATATGATCCGTGTTGGAATTGCACTCTATGGTTCTTATCCGTCGAAAAATCTTTCAAAGATGTTGCACGTAAAGCCCGTTATGAAGTTTTCCTCCAGGATAGCGCTTATAAAAGAATTCCCCCCTGGTTCATCGCTTAGCTATGGGAAAACTTTTATTACAGAGAGAAAATCGAGGATTGCATACATACCTGTTGGTTATGCGGATGGTTATCCAAGGTCGCTTTCCAATAAAGGTTCAGTTCTCATTAATGATGAGCGGTGCAGCATTGTGGGAAGGATATGCATGGACTGGCTGCTCGTTGATATAACGGATAAAGATAATATTATTGCAGGGGAAGAGGTTATTCTTTTGGGAAGCGGTATTCATGATGCGATCACAGCAGACGAGATTGCCGAACATACAGGAACAATCCCATACGAAATACTATGTAAAATATCAAAAAGGGTTCCAAGAATTTATGTACAGTAAAAAGCTTATACATTTAAATCCATTCTCACGAATTACAGAAGCCTTGAAAGAACTTGGAAGCATCGGGGCGATGTTTCTTGAGACCATACATCAGACCTTCAGAAAGCCTTTTAAATTGAACTATATCTTAAAACAAATGGAATTTATCGGTGTAAACTCTTCTGTTATTGTAATTATTACCGGTGTTTTTACCGGAATGGTGCTTGCCCTTCAATCATATCACGGTTTCAGAAAGTTTGGAGGTGAAGGGCTTGTCGGGGCAACGGTAGCATTGAGTATGACAAGAGAGCTTGGTCCGGTGCTTACTGCTCTTATGGTAACAGGGAGGGCCGGTTCGTCCATGGCTGCAGAACTTGGAACAATGAGAGTTACAGAGCAGATAGATGCTTTGACTGTAATGGCCCTTAATCCGATAAAATACCTGGTTGTTCCGAGGGTTGTAGCGGCATTCATTATGCTGCCCTTTTTAACTATTATAGCGGATTTTGTCGGCATCCTCGGAGGGTATATTGTGGGGGTAAAACTCCTTGGTATTAATGAGGGTGCATTTATAAACAAGATTATAAAACATCTGGATCTTGAGGATATTAACAATGGTCTTATAAAGGCGGCCTGCTTTGGAATAATCTTCAGTTTGATTTCCTGTTACAAAGGGTTTTATACAAGCGGCGGGGCAGAGGGTGTAGGAAAATCAACAACTGAAGCAGTTGTTGTTTCAAGTGTTTCTATATTGATTTCTGATTATGTGCTTACATCACTGATGTTTTGATGATAAAAGGTGAAAAGTGAAATGAGAAAGGCTGATGTTAAGCTGATGAAAATATGGACGATATAGCGATAAAAATTGTAAATTTGCAGAAAAGTTTCGGTGAGCAGAAGGTGCTCGACGGGATAAACCTTGAAGTTGAAGCAGGAAAGACAACTGTTATTATTGGAAAAAGCGGCGGCGGCAAAAGTGTGCTGCTGAAAAACGTAATAGGCCTCATCAAACCGGATAGCGGTGAAATATGGATAGATGGCGTGGAAACCTCAAATCTTGCTGAAAGAGATATGAACAGCATAAGAATGAAATTTGGAATGCTTTTTCAGGAAGCAGCACTTTTTGACTCAATGGATCTATTTGACAATGTTGCCTTCCCCCTCCGCGAGCATACAAAAATGTCTGAAAAAGAGATTGAGAGGGCAGTCGAGGAAAGGTTGAAACAGGTTGGTCTTTCAGGCTTCTCAGAAAAAATGCCGTCAGAGCTTTCAGGGGGTATGCGAAAACGAGTAGGGCTTGCCAGGGCGCTTGTATTAGACCCTGAGATAATACTCTTTGATGAGCCTACAAGCGCCCTTGATCCCATAATCTCGCTCACTATACTGGATTTAATCAAGCAAACACAGACATATTTTAAAAAGACATATCTCGTCATAAGTCATGATATACTGGGCATGTTCAGAATTGCTGACAAGGTGGCAATGCTCTATGACGGAAAGATTATTGAATTCGGCACACCGCATGATATCAAGAGGAGCAGCAACGAAGCAACAAAAGAATTTTTGAAGGCGACAAAAATACCAGGTTTCGCAGGGGGCGATCTATGAGCAACCGGATGGTTTCTTCAGAATTAAAGGTAGGGATAATGATTCTGATAGGGATAATCATTTTATTCTATATGTCATTCAGAATCGGAAAGTATGGAGTTTTCAGTGAACACGGCTATGAACTTAATGCTGTTTTTAATAATGCGACCGGGCTTGACGTGAAAACACCTGTTAAAATCGCAGGCGTTGAGGTTGGAAAAATTAATAAAATTTCACTTGATGGTTTTAAAGCTCGTACAGCCCTCACCATAAGGGGCAGCGTGAGGATCCCTGTTGACAGCAAGATTTCCATCAGGTCTCAGGGCATCCTTGGAGATAAATTCCTCGAAATTATGCCTGGAAATGATCAAAAAATATTGGCCCAGGGCGGAAGAATTCAGGATGTTGTCGAAACTCCTGATCTTGAGCAGCTCTTTGCTTCTGTGAATGGAGCTGCAAAGAATTTTGGTGAGACAATGGGTGAATTAAAAGGTATTATAGGCGAAAAAGAAAAGATTGACATAAGGAAGGGTATTGAAAATTTTCAGGAGGTCAGCGGTGACTTTAAAAACCTTATAAAAGAAAACAAAGGCAATATAAGCCGGGTTGTCACAAATGTAGACGAAACTATGTCCGGGTTAAAGCTGATGGTAAAGGATGTTGAGTCAGGGAAGGGTACACTGGGATTACTTGTAAAAGACGAAACATTGTATAAGGATGCGAGAGAAGCGGTAAGTGCACTTAAGACCATCTCGGCCGACATCGAACAGGGCAAGGGGACTATCGGTAAACTTGTTAAAGATGAAGCAATGTATGACGAAGCAAAGGCAACTATCGCAAATATGAAAGACCTGACAGACGGGATTAAAAAAGGCGAAGGCACATTGGGAAGGTTGGCAAAAGACGATAGCCTGTTTGTTGAAACAGAAAAGGCTGCAAAAAAGGTTCAGAAGGCAGCAGACGGTATACAGGAGATGACGCCCGTTACAATTCTCGGCACTATATTCGGTATGTTCTTTTAGTATTTAATGTGGAAATTTCTACTTTTACTCATTTTCTTTCCGTTAACGGCCCATGCATTATGGCCCCTGTCGTGGGAATTTAATAATGAAAAACGCTATCTCGGCAGTTTTATTTCATACAAGAAACAGGATAACAACACCCAGCTTGTTATCAGCCCGCTTCTTTTTTCCTATGACTCCGCGGATGGCGGGGTATATAACTATTTGTATCCCCTCGGCAGAGTAACGCAGGACAAATCCTACTTTCTCCCTTTCTACATGTCGAAAGGTGATGAAGAAAACAATGACTCATCCTTTATCTTCCTGTTCAGGGGCAAATCTCCGAAAGGGAGTTATTTCGGTTTTTTCCCGTTTTTCGGGAAATTGTATGATCGATTCGGCAGGGATGAAATGGGTTTTTTTATGTGGCCTCTATACAGTTATACCGAAAAGGACGGCAGCACGAGACATAACATCCTCTGGCCCTTTTTCTCTGGTTATTCGGGAAACGTTGAAGGATTTAAGGCATGGCCTCTTGCCGGCTACAGGGAGCAGAAAGGGGTGAGGGAGACAGGTTTTATTCTTTGGCCATTCTTTGCAAAGGATGACAAGAATCTGGATACTGATGACCCCATAAGAACCCTCTATGCCATCCCTTTTTATTTAAGGTCTGAAAATGACTCAAAAACAAGGACGGCACATTATATCATGTTTCCATTCTATGCCCATACGCAGAATCCTGACAGAAAAAAATGGGATATCATCTGGCCCTTTTTCTCCTTCACAAAAGGAAAAGAAATGGAAGGGTACAGTATTTTCCCCTTGATCTACAATGAACGGAAAGAAAAGGATAGAATGTTCGGTTTTCTGTGGCCTATCGGATATCACGAGTTAGAGTATTATGCCGGCGAAGAGCGGTTTGTAAGGAAACGCGTTTTATTGTTAAACAGATACATCGAAGACGAAGAAGGTGTGTTCTATAATGTCTGGCCTTTTTTTGAAGTGAGGAAAAAAGGAGGGGTAACTAAAACCAGCGTTCTTTCGCCTGTGCCTTTAAGGGCGGCTGATGCAGATAAAATTATTAAGCCGCTTTTTTCCCTCTATGAAAGAATTGAGAGCGAAGATAAAATTTCGGCTAATATCCTCTACGGTCTTTTAGCGTCTGAAAATGACGGTGAGAATTACAGGACAAGATTTGCCTTTCTCGCAGAGTGTAAAAACGAGAAAGGCAAATTCAGTTTTGAATTCCTCTCCGGATTGTTCGGTATAGACGACGAGAAAATTAAAATATTCTATATACCCATTTCAAGAAAAAATTAGGTTTTTTTACTTTCTGCGCTGATGCCTTGTTCTTTTTCTTAATTTTCTATATTTGTGTTTCCGTATTTTCTTTTTTCTCCATTTTAAAACACTACCCATTCTTCACCTCATTATTTTATGGAAAACTCATCCCTGACGGAATCATTCATATCATAGACTTTAGAAAGATAACCTTCATTTACTTTTTTTGCAATAGTATAATGAAAGAAGTCTCCATATTTTCAGCTATTTTATCCTGCTGAACTTTTTGCTATACCTTCAGTGTTATTTTTTTCATCATTTCGGCTTACATTTTCTTTTTATGATGCAATGATTGTCTTGAAATGGCAAAGGAAAACAACTATAATTACAAATCTCATGCGCCTGTAGCTCAATCAGGATAGAGCAACAGACTTCTAATCTGTAGGTTCCGCGTTCGAGTCGCGGCAGGCGCGCATAATGATTTCAATTAGTTCCGCGCGTTGAACATTTTATTTTTCCTCTTATTGTAAAGTTTTTGCAGGGAGTCCCTTTTGAAATCCATAGTTAGTGTCAGCTGGGGGGCGGATTTTATCCGCCCCCCAGCTTCAGGTCTACTTGTTCAGCACAGCCTTTCCTGCACTTGTACCTGCTATCCGCCCAAAAGTAACCGTCTCTGAAATAGAGTTGCCTCCAAGACGATTTGCCCCGTGAACGCCGCCCGTGACTTCACCGGCAGCGTAGAGACCAGTAATGGGCTTGCCGTCTTTATCGATTACCCGGGTCTGGCTATCGATTTTGAGCCCGCCCATTGTGTAATGAATGCCCGGCTGCACCCCGATAGCGTAAAACTTAGGAGTCCTGATGGGACGTGGCATGTCAGGCCGTTTAAACTCAGCATCGTTCTTTGTTTCAAAAGCCGTATTGTACTTTGCAATTGTTGCCTCAAGAGTATCGGCGGGAACACCGATGGCTGCGGCAAGTTCTTTCAATGTGGCACCTTCCTTTACGAGTTTGAGATGAAAGTAGCCTTCAATCTGTCTGAGACTTTTGCGGATATCTTCGTCAATGATCAGGTAAGCCATCTTGCCCTGCTGCTGGAGTATAGCCGCCGATGCGGCGTCGCGGGTTGTCAGTTCGTTAACAAACCGCTTACCTTCTTTGTTCACAAGGATTGCTCCATTACCGCGCACTGCCTCGGTAATAAGTATTCTGCTTCCTGCTGCAACGGTGGGGTGTATCTGTATTTCTTTCATATCTATTAGCTTCCCGCCGGCTGTTTCAGTAAACTTCATACCGTCACCGGTTGCACCCGGCTGGTTCGAGGTCGTCATGCCTTTATATTCCGGCCGATAAGATTCGACCATAGCGGCATTGGCAGAAAAACCGCCTGAAGCGATAATAACCGCTTTGGCCTTGATAATATACAAGCCGCGGTGTTTGCCCTCTACCTGGACGCCCGTAACACGCCCGTCTTTATTCCGCAGGACTTGTAAAACAGTACTGTTTACACGCACATCAATCTTGCGGTCAGCGGCATTCTTACGAAGCACATTGATAAGGTTGGCTCCCACTGCTGAACCGCCTGTGGGACGGTGAGCCCTGTTCACGCTTGCTCCGGCCAGCCTGCCGACATCACTCACGTCGGCTCCAATAGACGTCAGCCAGTCAACCGATTCAGATGACTTATCTGCAAGTATTTTTACCAGCTCAGGATCATTGATGTTTTTGCCGCCGGTCATTGTATCCTTGTACATGAGCTCAGGACTGTCTTTGATACCTTTTTTTATCTGCATCTGTGTATTGGCAGCGTTCATGCCTCCTGCCGCAAGCATACTATTGCCACCGGTGATCGGCTGTTTTTCGAGGATAATAACCTTTGCACCGGCGTCGTGGGCGGTTATTGCTGCAGCAAAACCGGCAGCGCCCGCTCCGACGATTACGATGTCAGTTGAGTCTATTTTCCGGTCTGTCTTTACCGGATCTTTTTTTACCGGCATGGGCCCGCCGCTTCCGGGGATCGGCATATTATAGGAGTGGCAGCCCAGGCAATAGGACCGCGAAGCTGTATGCCCGTGATGACATACAGTGCAACTTACCTGTCCGATATGGGCCTTATGAGGATTAATATGATGGCTCTTACTCTTCCCTGCAATTTCAGCGAGAGGTCCATGACATGCTACGCATTGGGCATTAACGGCAGTTTCGTTATCATCTACCTCCATGGTTTTGCCATGGCACGCAGCACAGTCAACGGCTTTAGCATTATGGGTATCCGCAAGATTCCCGGCACCCGCGATTACAGCTGCCCTCTGCGGCTGAAGAGCGTCCTGCCGGGTAGGCTGCGCCTGGGAAACCGTGTATGCCGCTGTCAGGATGGCTAATACTCCAAGGAATACCACAAATAAAATTGCAACCTTTCTTTTTGAACTCCAGGTACCCATTATTTGCCTCCTTATTACTTTCTTTCTATTTTTGTCAGGGCATCAATCCCTGGCCTTCCTCGAGTCCATACTCCCTGCCGAGTCCATAATCGGTAAGATTCTGTTCTTCCTTAAAACCGCTTGCATCCTCAAGCGGCAGACCGTCTTCGGCTACAACCCTTGCCCCGCCTCTTCCATCATATTCTACTGTTTCGGAAGAGGTTTCAAACCAACCGTCGCCTGTAGAATAAGTGACGGAGGCCGGACCGGCACAACCAGAAAGCCCGGCAAGTAAGAGCAAAACAATAAAGACTGGGAAAATACTGCTTAATTTTTTCATATAAAAATCCTCACGTTTGAGTGTATCTTCTCGCAATCAGAATTTTATTGCAACATATATTTACGGACACTTTCACGTTGACACAAATTAATATTACTGATATAATATTGACTTGATACAAGCTATTATTATAAAAGACATACTTTTTTTGATTGTAATTCTCCTGGCAGGTTTCTCTGAGTTTCTTTAAATGATATTTTAGGGATAATTCAATAGAAAGAATTAAGAAATTAAGGAATTTGCTCTTATATAGAGGTAACACATGTATATTAATGCAGTTGGCCATTATCTACCAGAAATAATCATTTCAAACGATCACTACACGAATTTAACCGGATTAACAGACGAATGGATCTATAAAAGGTCAGGCATTAAGAGAAGAACAAAGGCAGGGCCTGAAGAGAATACGAATACTATGTCGATAGAAGCAATGAAGACAGTGATAAACAGACTTCCATATTCGCTGAGCGACGTTGATCTGATTGTCGGTGCCACGTACACACCGTATGATACCATTGGTACACTTGCCCATGCGGTACAGGGTCATTTCAATATTCACCGGGCAAAGGCCATCACCATTACTTCGGCATGTTCATCATTTATTAATGCAGTTGAGATTGTTGAAGGGTATTTCGCCGCGAACAAAGCCCGTAGAGCTATTGTTGTTACCTCAGAACACAACAGCGCGTACAACAACGACAGAGACGAACAATCAGGCTATCTGTGGGGAGATGGCGCCGCAGTTGCTTTTATTTCAAAAGAAAAGGATTCAGAAAAAGATATAAAAATTATCGATTTGAACACAACTGGACTCGGGCATATCGGAAAGGGCATAGAGGGGGTGTATTTAAGGCCCAGGAATGGTGGTCTGCAAATGCCTTACGGGAAGGATATTTTTGTCTTTGCCTGCAAATATATGGTCTCTGAAGTTGAAAACATCATAAAAAAGAACAATTTCACGCTTGACGACATTGACTATCTGGTACCGCACCAGGCCAATTTCAGAATAATCGACAATGTTGCAAAAACCCTTGGATTAAGAAACGGACAGCGGATTATGAACATCGAAGACATAGGAAATACCGGCTGTGCAAGCACACTTGTCGCTCTCTCACAAAACTGGGACAGATTTCTGAAAGACGAATTGATTGTTATAACTGTTTTCGGGGGAGGGTACTCGAGCGGCGCAATGCTTTTAAAGAAGTGAGCAGGCTCTCAGCTTTTGAAATAGTAACATGTTGAAAGACTTATTTTATGTCAAAACTTCCCGATCCGATAACATCACCAATTTCCCCTGAAATAGAAGAAATTTATAACGAACTTATATCCAAAAGAGGTTATATCTACGATCTCTATAGAAGTTTGCTTAACCATCCCGAAATTGCCGGGCGCATAGGCGATCTTGGGAGCTTTTTAAGGTTTGGCGCGGGAGTCTTACCCGGTTCTGTCCGGGAATTGGTCATCCTTTTTATAGCCAGGAGGATCGGTGCTGCATATGAGTGGGTTATGCATGTGCCGGCAGCCATACAGGAAGGCATTCCGGAAACTGTTATTGAGGCGATAAGAACAGAGAGCGTCCCGCAAGGATTAGATCAGATTCAGCAGTCGGCACTTACCGCTGTCAAGTATGTCCTTAAAAGGCAGTCCATCCCGCAGCACATCCAGGATGAACTTATAATGGTATCAGGAGTGAAAGGCGTTATCGAGCTGGTTGTCTTGTGTGGTTTTTATCAGATGATAGCGGCTATCATATTTGCCTTTGAAATCCCTTTACCCGATGGTAAAGCATATCCGTTTTAATCTGATGATTCTGCAATCCGCCCTGTTTAATTCCAAAAGGATGCATATTGCTATATGATTAACGGAATAAAAAAAGAACAATCCTGGATTACCCTTGTCATCATTAAGGAATCAACAAAATCTTTTATACGTCACAATAATTTTGAGATGTCTGTTGCGCTTGCATCATACGGGTTTTTTTCAATTATCCCGCTCCTATTCTTTGTTGCCTATCTTCTTGGCGGTTATACTGTATTCTCGCATCAAGCTACTGATGGTATCGAAAACCTGATGTCGCATGTATTCCTGAACCTCAACGGCTTCACAATAAAGGAATTCTATTTTCCGGCCAGCTACAGGATTACCTGGGGCGTCGTAAGCCTTTCCATGATTTTCGTGTCTTTCATGTCAGTCAGCGACTCCCTGCGGACGGCTTTTCTCAAGGTGTTTAATATTACACAGGAAATATCCTTTCTCGGGATGCAACTAATTAATATTACATCAACATTCTTTATACTAACCCTCTTTGTTGCCCTTGTCGCGGGCGAAATGACATATAACTTTTATGTCCGGCCCTTCATCGAAGGTATTTTTTCAAAAAACAGCTGGGATATTCTCGCATCATTCATAGTGACAAGTATATGCATGGTGACAGTCTATGTCGTTTTCACTCCTGCAAAGCTCAAGACCCGTCATATTATAACGGTATCCGTAATTACCGCCATCCTCCTCGTTGTGATGAAAAGCCTCTTTACCCGTTTTCTCAGTTTTAACCCTGATTACGGTGTCGCCTTTGGTTCCATGAAGATATTTTTTATCATGATTATCTGGGTGTATTATTGTTTCCTGGTAATCCTTTTCGGGGCTGAAATTATAGTGAATATCGAGAAAAGAGAGGTGCTTCTGCTGAAAAAACTTTTTCTCGGGGCGGAACATGCCGGAGGTATTCCGGAAAAATTCATCAACAGATACATCAAAGTTTATAATAAAGGGGATGTTGTTTTTTCTGAGGAGGAGAATGGCGACGCCATGTTTTTTGTCATGTCAGGTATTGTTAACATAAGCAGGAAAAATAAGGTTATCAGGACCATGAAAACCGGTGATTATTTCGGTGAAATGTCCATGCTGCTCGATGCCCCGAGAACTGCAACGGTGAGAGTGCTGGAGCACCACACAAGGCTTGTTGTTATTTCTCGGGAGAACTTTGAAACTATCCTGAGAGAAAGCCCGGAGATTGTTATTGCTATTCTCAAAGAAATGGCTTTAAGACTTAAGTCAACAAATGAGAGTATTTGATGATAAAAATAATTTTCTATAATAGAATGTAAAAACAGAAAAGAGGAAGGGGAAAAATAGATCCAGTATCCTGGTCACAAAGTTTGAGTAATACGTTGGTTGAGGTCGTTAAAACCGGCATTATCCTCACCGATAACCAGGGGCAAATCCGTTTTACCAACAAATTAGCAGCTGAACTGTTCGGTTATTCAAGCGGTATTTTGAATGGTAAATCCATCGAGACGCTTTTTCTTCCAGACGATACACAGATTTTCCTCTCAAATATCATGAAAATTACTTTGGAAGAGAAGGGTTTTGAATGAGAAGCTCTTTTACGAAGGAAAGATGGGAGTTCGCTTTTCGTTAACCTTTCCACTGCCCTGTACAAGGGGGATTCAAATGGTCATGGGTTAATAATCTTTACCATACAGGACATTACATATCTTAAAAAGATAGAAAATGAATACGTCGGTTCAGAAAGATTTGTCGGGCTTGGGATGATGACCGACCAGATTTCCCACCAGATTCGAAATCCCATAGTCTCCATTGGAGGGTTTGCCTTACGATTGGCCAGGGGAAAGGTGTCCGATGAGGAGTATTCCCGCTACACCAGGATTATTCATGATGAGTCAAGGCGTTTGGAGTACATAATCGACCGGTTGGTAGAGTTTGCCAAGGTTTATCCGGTCTGTTATTCACCCTTAACTCTCTCTGAAATTTTTGAAGGGGTTAGCCCATCTTCCGCAGTTACAGATTTCAGAATGAGTAATTACAGATAGTTACGACGAAAAGAGGGCGTTTTTCTCCACTACATTTTCAATTATTCGTGGTCTGTTGGGGAGAAGGATTTTCATCCTTTGGAGGAGTACCTTGAGCACCTGTGGGGCGGTGGCCACAACCCTCAATCTGATTGTTTTATCTTTTGCAGGCAGAAGGACGTCAAGGGATTTTATCTCCTTCATTTCTTCCAGTAACTTTCTGGGCGCAGTCCCGAGTCCCGATGCCTTCATCCATTGCTGCAGGGTTCGCCATAACACCAGGGAGAGAAAACATACCAGGATATGCGCCTGGGTTCGGTCTTTTTTTTGATGGAAGATCGGTCGCATCCCGAGATCATGCTTTGTGGTACGGAAGGCATCTTCTACCTCGGTGAGTTGGATATAGGTATTCCACAGAACTTTCGGATCGGTCTCGTTCCAGTTGGTACGGAGAATATAGCTGCCTCCGGTTTCCAGTGCCCATCTGTAGCGATCCTCGTTTTTCTTGATATTTATGGAAAGGTGATTATTGTTTTCGGTCACGGTCACAGTAAAAAGCGAGGCAGCCCGGCTGTTTCTTTCAAGAAGGCGACCGATCTGCCGCTCTACTTTCTGCTTATCTCTGAGCCTGCCCGTATGTGTCCGTTCGGCCAGTTTCGTGAGCTTATCTTCAAGCCTCGTTACAAAACGGTTGAGTATTGCGTTCTCTTTCTCTTTCCGGCCAAGGGAGCGACAGAGAACGAAGGTCTCCTCTGTCCCTTCCGTTGAGGGGCAGAGTTTTACCTCAACGCCCGCTTGAACCTCTTCCCAGTTTTGTTCCAGAAGGTGCCTTTCGAACTTCTTGAGCAGGGACTTTGGGGTGCCGACCAGGTATCCGGCGTTTGAGTTCCGCATGAACTCAAGGTTGCCTTCGCTTACCATACCACGATCCATAACCCAGACTCGGTTGGCCTTGCCATACTTGGTTTCCATCATCAGGACCATCTCCTTAAGTGGTGGTGACGTCAGTTCGGTTGCCGTCGAAGACTTCAAAGGCTATGGGCAGCCCCTCCTTTGTTGCCACAAGGCCGATGCAAACCTGGGGACAATCGGGACGGCTGTCTCTGCTGTATCCCCTTTTTGCCTGGGGATTGCTGTTGGCATTTCCTTCAAAGTAGGTAGAGGTAATATCGTAGAACAGGAAGTCGAAGGTTGTACCAAAGAGTTCGCCGTAGCGTTTTTGAAGATGTCTGCATAACGCATCTTTATAGGGGAGAAGGGCGTCAATGGCGCGGTAGAGCCGGTCGTCGTTTATCTTATCGTTGTGAACACCGAGAAGATCATCCAGGGCTGTCCTCTCGTACCATGATTCCGCAATCTGTAATTCTGAGGAAGGAGCACAGAACCGGGCAAGTACGAGGATCGAGGTCATAACCGACCAGGGAATTTCTTCCCTGCCTTCTTCCATATGTTCTCTGCAAAAATCGGCAAAGCCGAGCGTATTCCACAAGAGAAGACCCAGATAGATATCACCGAAATGACGGAGTCGTTCTACGCTGACCTTATTGATATTGACCGTAGCCCATGATGGGGGATCTCCATATTCTTCAAAGAGATCCGGTTGAGGAGTCGGCTTGCCGTCAAGGATTCGTCTAATTTCTTCCCAACCGACACGCTCTTCTTTGTCGAGGCCGGGGAGTTTACCGATTGTGGCAACTATTTTTTGTCGTGGACCTCTGGCAGTCCGGGTCGATTCGACCAGAGACCAATACTCATATTCTGTACCGCCATTTTTTCTCTTGTTCCGGCGAAGGTACATGCCAATATTATCCAATAGCAACACACCTTTGACAAGGGGGTGGTCTCCACTACATCTGATTTTGAAAAAACAGAGGTTGATTTTATTCAGGTTCCAAGGCAAAAATTGTCATATTTTATAAAGAATAAGGACAAACTGCGGAAGATGGGTTAAGAAAGCCTTCAAAAATAATCTGGAAGGGAATCCGGTTAAAATTATATTTCCCGATCCGGAGGTTCTCCCTGTAACGCCACTATTTGGTGATCTTGCTTTACTCATTCGTGCTGTCCAGTGCATCGTCCAGAATGCTCTGGAGGCAATTCCGGGGAGCAGCATGGTAACCCTAACCGGTGATATTACCGGCAACAAGGCGGTCATACAGGTAAAGGACAGCGGGGGCGGGATTATGTCAAAAGACCTTCTCTATATCTTCGATCCTTTCTTTACTACTAAATTCAATTATCTAGGTCTGGGGCTCACCATGGCAAAACGAATCATTCAAGAACATAAAGGTCAGATTGATGTTGACACTGTACCCGGGATAGGAACCGGGGTTTTCATTCTCCTTCCCAGAGAACGGCGCTGGGAGATCAGGACGAAGCTTTTCTAAAGCACCGGCAGGAACGTTCAATTACGACTTTGCAAGACTGTATGTCCACGCATTATCTTCATTATCTTCTAAGACAATTCTTTTGAAACCGGCTTTTTTGAGATGCGCGAAGAACTTTGTCCCATCTGCAATTCTGTCAATTGATGCTTCGCGAAACAGTGAAGATGATAATTTTATATATGTCTTATCCGGACCGCTTAACTCTATGTCAACAAATATGCCTCTGGTGACGTAATACTGTTCCAGTTCACATGTCAGCATTTCACGCTGTTTGATCATAACCTGGTTTACAACATCTACCGATATACGCTCAATATGCTTTTCTCTTGTGTGAGCTTTGTGCATAAGCCCCTGTGCTGCAGCATATTCAGATGATTTCGGCCCGATTGCCTTAAGATGTTTTTTCGCATCGCTTACTCTTCCCCATTCAGTTTTTAAAGGGTTTGAATTAAGCTTATAGCCTTTGTCGAGGGCTTTTTGGGCTTCATCTAAATGCTCAGCGTCTGCCATGCTGGAAAATAATTTTCCCTTCTTAATCTCCCCGGAAACTTTTTCAGAGGCAATTTTTTGAACCGAAGATTGGTTTTTCGGCAATTTACAATCATTTGTATGCGGTTTTTCCATTGTTTACCCCTTGATAAGCTATTCCTGTTTCCGATTTTGTGGTAGGTTTTGCTTATGGCAACGCATATTTATTATATCACATAGCGCTCATTAATGATACGAAGAAAAGTTTTATGAGATGCAGTTGATTTGAATGGGTTTAAATGAATTTTAAAAAAGCAGGTCCAGATGATCTGAACCTGCTTTATGGTCTTAGCCTTTTACTACATTTGCTGCGCTCGGACCTTTCGGGCCGCTTACAACATCAAAGTTTACAGCCTCGCCTTCAGACAGGGATTTGAAACCACTGTCCTGAATGGCTGAATAGTGAACAAACACATCTCCGCCGTCATCTTTGGTAATGAAACCAAAACCCTTTGACTCATTGAACCACTTAACAGTTCCTTTTGCCATATCGACATACCTCCTTTTAGAATGTTGAAGGATACGGAACTGTGTTACGAAGAGACAACAAAAAATGTATATTTCTGCGGTTGCTACTAACAGATGCTTCCGAAACTTCGGATATATTATCACATAAAACAAAAAAAATAGCAATACTTATTAATTAAATAGAACAGATCTCTATTGTCCTGCCATCTGCTTGAGAATCTGCTCCAGTTTTTTGAGCTGCTCTCCATAGCCTGCCCAGTCTCCCTGTTTTTGGAGTCCTTTGGCCCTTTCAAAAACCTGTGTCGCTTCTTTTGCAAGGTCCTGAACGGAGACCTTTTTTGTTGTTGCTGCGACGGTTGCCGTCCCGGCTGCCGGAGCAGTTTTTCTATTCCCGAACAGCACTGCCAGAGCCTGCTCAAGGTTTTCCTCCATGACCACATCGTTCTCATAAGCAACAATAACCCTGCGGAGTTCTGGCAATCCTCCCTTGTCCTCTGCAGCAAGATACAGCGGCTGGATATAGAGCAGCGATTTCTCAATGGGGATTATAAGAAGCTTTCCCCTGATGACCTGTGATCCCCGCTGGCCCCATAGTGTCAATTGCTGTGAAATATATGAATCCTGGTCTATCCTTGCATCAATCTGCCTTGGCCCGAAGACAAGCCTGTCCCTGGGAAACGTGAATACGAGGAGTTTTCCATAATTCGGTTCATCGCAGCGGGCAGCGAACCAGGCAGCAAGATTATCCCTCTTCGCCGGTGTATAGGGCACGAGAATGACGAATTCCTCTCTTTGCTCTTCGGGGAGTTTCATAATGAGGTAGTTCGCATCCATGGGCTTCTCGCTGTGAACGGGTATCTCCCAGAGGTCTTCCTTATTGTAGAATACCTTCGGATCGTTCATGTGAAAGGTGGCATACAGGGCGGTCTGGACACTGAAAAAATCCCTGGGGTATCTTACATGCTTTTTTAAATCGCCCGGCATTTCCTTGACGGGTTTAAATACACCCGGGAAGATCGCGCTGTAGACTTTTATAATTACATCATCTGGATCACTGACATAGAAATCAATATTACCGTTATAGGCATCTACTACAACCTTCACAGAGTTCCGCATGTAATTAATCCTATTCTTGAGGGGTTTTGAATAAGGCAAACGGGATGACACAGAATATCCGTCAATAATCCAGTAGATTTTACCATTATCTCCTACTACTACGTAGGGGTCTGAATCGAGGATCAGGAAGGGGGCGATCTTCTGCACCCTCTGGACAATGTTCCTGTTATAAAGGATACGACTGTCATTTGTGATTTCAGAGGAAAGGACAATTTTTGCGGTTCGGAAATATGAGGCAAAAAGAGCCCGCTTCAACAGGGAATCGAGCCTGACACCGCCTGATCCCTTGTAGGAAGTGTATATATTGCCCTCTGATGTCGGGTAGCTGAATTCTGGAACCTTTGTGTTTACGATGACATAATCGCTGGTAAGTTCGCCAAAGTATATTTCAGGGGTCGCGATCTTTACATTGGAGGCTGAGTAAGGAGGGATATCTTTGATGGTAAATTCAGGCAGCCCGTCCTTGGAAATTTTACTCACAGGCCCCATGACAATGCCGTTGCCATGAGTGAAAACGAACTTTTCGTTGATCCATGATTTGCTGGGAAGATCATTATAGGAAAGCTCTCTGGCGGAAAGCATCATCTGCCTGTATTCCCCGTCGATGGTGTAGCGGTCAGTGTCGATACCGTTAAAGCGGTAATAGGTCCTGATCTGCTGAAGCTGGCTGTATGTTTTGAGGAGCGGTTTTTCGTCCCAGAGTTTGACGTTCTTGATCGTTGCGTCGTTTTTTCTTATATCCTTTGCTGTAAGGCTGAAAGACACATCAAATGGTATCATCTGAACATTCTGGAGATTATAGCCATACTTTGTGAGGGCAATGTGATGCCCGATGAAGGGTTCTTCCATAGCCTGTTCATTGGGTGCCACTTTGAAATTCTGGAGGAGGCCCGGATAAGCCACCACTCCGAGGAGATACACTGCAGCAAGTCCAATTAACGGATAGAGTGCGATTTTAAACTTTTCTTTAAGGACAGCAAGGGAAATTACAATGCCCCCGATAAACGTCAGGGGAGCCAAAATTCCAAGCATGATGAGCTTTGCATGCACATCAGCGTAACCGGCGCCGGTAATAACGGTATGTGAGGAATAGAGTGTTTCAAACCTGTCAAGATATAATCCGAAGGCAAGTTTTGTGAAAAACAAAAAAAAGAGCAGGGACATATGTTCTTTTGCGCGTTTTACAAGTGATATCCTGTTGCCGAGAAAAAGGAAACCGCCCCGCACGATATATCCTGCACCCACAAGGAGAATGGTAAAGAAAAGCAAAAAACCTGCATACAAGTTCAATGATTCGTACAGGGGAAGCTTGAAGAGGTAAAAACTCAAATCATGACCGAAGATCGGGTCTGTTTTTCCTGTATTGATGCTATTGAGAAAAGCGAGCGCCTGTGACCAGAGGCTGCTTCCCCATAAGGCGCTTAATACCCCGCCGAAACATGCAGCAAGTAAGCCGAAAAGTTTAAATAATTTACTGAATTTATTTGGATCAAGAGACAACCTCATCTGGCCCATAAACATTACGTCGATGGGAGGCACTTTAATCGTGGATGCAATGAGAGCATTGACAGCAACAAAGACGAAGAAGACAGCACCAAAGGCAAAACCCGTAAGCACCTCGGCGGATAAAACCCTTGTAAACATCCCTTCAAAGCCTGCTTCCCTGAAAAAAAGCCAATCCACATACATACCAATAACTCTCGATGCAGAGAAGAAAAAAACAATTAATAACGCCAATATGGTGAAACGGATTGCCCGGTTGAATGTCATAATATCCCCTGTGTTTTAATGACCAATGACCAAATAACAATAATCAAACACCAATCACCAATCACCATTTTTTCTATTCTATATTGTAGCAGATGCCATATAGATTCATCCAGTATTAAGTTGATTGTTTATGGTTCTGATTATCTGATTCCGGATGCTGGATTCTTGGTTCTGACTTGAACCAGTATCGAGTATCCGGTAACCGGTATCGGTATTTTGCTATGAGCTGAAAAGTATTTTTGGGCTGATATTATTACGCTTTTGAAGCGGCTATTTTTATCCTTTTGCGCTGAGTTTCATCAAGTATGATCTTTCTTAATCTGATTGAGAGGGGTGTTATTTCGACAAGTTCGTCTTCGTTGATATAGGAAATACAATCCTCCAGGCTCATTTTTCTGAAGGGGGTAAGAATAACAGCGTCATCAGAACCTGAAGCCCTCATGTTGGTAAGTTTTTTTCCTTTGGCAGGATTTATTACAAGGTCATTCTCGCGGCTGTGTTCACCGATAATCTGTCCGCCATAGACCTTTTCGCCGGGCCCTATAAACAATTGTCCTCTTTCCTGGAGGTTGAAGAGGGCATAAGCCACGCTGCTGCACTCTTCCATTACTACAAGGGTTCCGCTATTCCGGTTCTTCATTTCGCCGGCATACCGGTCATAACCGTCAAATATGTAGCTCATAGTGCCCATACCTTTTGTCTCGGTCATAAATTCTGAGCGGAAGCCTATAAGTCCTCTGGTGGGAACCCTGTATCTCATCCTCACCATCCCGTTGTTCTGATTCATTTCTACCATCAGGCCTTTCCTTTTCCCGAGGTTTTCGATTACGGTTCCTGAGTATTGTTCATCAACATCGATGGTGAGGTCTTCGTATGGTTCAAGTGTTCCCTCATCGCTCTCTTTAAATATGACCCTGGGCCGTGTAGCCTGAAATTCATATCCCTCTCTGCGCATCTTTTCAATAAGAATAGAGAGGTGGAGCTCTCCTCTGCCGGAAACTTTGTACCCGATGCTATCGGTCAATTCTTCAACGACGAGTGCAACGTCCGAGAGCGTCTCGCGAATGAGCCTTTCACGGATATGTCGTGAAGTAAGAAATCTCCCTTCCTTTCCTGCAAAGGGTGAGTCATTAGGGATAAAGTTCATTGATATTGTTGGCGGGTCTATATCTATACCGGGAAGGGGAAGTGGGTTTTCAGGGTCGGTAAGGGTCTCTCCAACTGTAATTGACTCCATACCGGCTACCGCGACAATTTCTCCGACACCGGCAGCCGCAACTTCTTCCTTGGCGCTGCCTTTGAACCTGTAGATCTTTGTGATACGGGCAGGTGATGTTGAACCGTCAGTTTTTGAAACAATAACGTCGTTGTTTATGCTTAACAGTCCGGAGGTTATCTTTCCTATAGCAAGTCTTCCGAGAAAAGGAGAGTACGCAAGGGAGCTTACAAGCATCTGCAGAGAAGCTTCGGGATTACCTGTTGGAGGCGGAACAGCATCCACGATCAGTTCGAAAAGCGGGACCATCGTACCCTGTGTCTGGGTATGGTCAAACGTTGCGTAACCAGCCTTTGCAGAGGTATAGATGAAAGGGAAGTCGAGTATATCGTCGGGTGCATCCAGTTTCACAAAAAGATCAAAGACCTGATCTACCACCCATTCACACCTTGCCGCCGGTTTATCTATTTTATTGATCACAACAATAACAGGTATTTTCAGGGAAAGTGCCTTTTTGAGGACAAAACGGGTCTGCGGCATTGGCCCTTCCGCCGCATCAACGAGGAGAAGTGCGCCATCAGCCATTTTAAGAACCCTTTCAACCTGGCCGCCGAAATCTGCATGTCCCGGTGTATCAATGATATTAATAAAAAAATCCTTGTAAAGAAAGGAGCCGTTTTTTGAAGTAATTGTTATGCCCCGCTCTTTTTCGAGGTCCATAGAATCCATGAGGCGTTCTTCCACCACTTCATTGTCACGAAACATTCCGCTTTGCCTGAAAAGCTGGTCTACCAGTGTTGTTTTCCCATGATCTACATGGGCGATGATCGCGATGTTTCTAATGTTGCCCTGTTCCATACTCCCTCATTATAATTATAGTGTGAATGGTTCGATGAAGTTTCTGACTATCGAAGGGATATTATACATTAAAAGCCATGCTAAATCAAGGAGATAATAATTCAGCTCGTAGTTCATAGCTCTTGGTTGATAATTTTAATGCCTTTGCTAAGCGCTATCAGCTAAGAGCTAAAGGCTACTCATTCTCCTATCCAGCAGTGAAGGCAGAGCTTTTCCCGTGGAAGACCAATTGCCTCGATCATATCGTCGATTCTCTGATATCTCAATGTCGTAACCTCAAGTTCATCAGCAATCCAATCCACCATCTTCTGGTACTTCTTAGACCGGTCATCGAGATAATCCCTTACATTTTCAGTATCATGTGCTTCAAGTGCCTTTATGGCACGGCGCGCAGCAAGTTCGTCTATGGAGCGGGTTGACAATGCAAATTTACAGGGAAACATGAGGGGAGGACAGGCTGGACGGACATGTACCTCCTTTGCCTCTGATTCCCAGAGTTTTTTTGCAGTATAATTTTTAAGCTGAGTTCCGCGGACAATAGAATCCTCACAGAGGACAATCCGGTTTCCGGCAATAACATCCTTCACTGCAATGAGCTTCATAGTTGCCACGAGGTCCCGCATCTCCTGAGCGGGAGGCGTATAGCTCCTTCCATAACCCGGCGTATATTTGACTAATGGTCTCCGGAAGGGAATTCCTGATTCCATGGCATATCCAACGGCATGTCCAATTCCGGAATCAGGAACTCCTGCCACAAGATCGGCATTCACATCATCGTTTTTCGCAAGAAACCTTCCGCAACGTTCGCGGACAAGTTCAACATTGATCTCTTCATAACTCGAAGCGGGGTATCCTGTATAAATCCAGAGGAATGAACATATCTGATTGGTTGTTTTGCCTGGAAGCTGTTCTTTTAACCCGTCCTTTCCAAGACGAATTATTTCTCCTGGCCCAAGATATTTTGCAATGTGATACCCCAGGTTGAGAAATGAACATGTTTCTGTTGCTATAACGTAGTCCCCATTACTCTCTCCGACAACGAGAGGTGTTCTGCCAAATCGATCCCGGACCGCATAAACTCCATCTTCTTTCATGAGAAGGATTGAAGCAGAGCCCTTGATTCGGTCATAGAGTCTCATGAGCCCATCAATAAGTGTTTCTCCTTGATTGATCAGCTTAGCTATAACCTCAACAGAGTTAACCCCTCCGCTTGACATTTCACCGAAGGTTTCACCCTGCTGTATAAGCTCAATGGCAAGTTCATGGGCATTTTCCACAAGGCCCGCAGAAACAATAGCAAAAGTTCCGAACTTTGAACCTATGATCAGTGGCTGGGCGTCACGGTCGCTGATAACCCCGATACCCAGGTTTCCCTCCATTTCCTTATATTCTTCGTAAAATTTAGATTTGAACTGAGACTTGCTGATGTCATGAATTGAACGATAGAAACGTTTTCCCAGAACGGCCATTCCGCCATACTCGGTTCCCATATGTGAGTGATAGTCCGTTCCGTAAAAGAGGTCGTTTGCACAATTTTTCTTTGATACAATGCCGAAAATGCCGCTCATTAGTCCTCCATAAAAGTTTGGTATCTGATATGATACAAACTCTCAGCTATTTTCTCCACTACAAAAGTTGGTCTCAAAACAAAGCCCCGGAAAATTAAAAAATGATAAAAAATCTGTTGCATATTTTTTATAATAAGAAGTATAAAGTATCAAAAGGGTGGCTAATATTAAAGCTACCAAAATCAATACTATAAAGGAGGGGTGCGTATGACTAAAGCGGAATTAATTAGTAAAATGGCAGCGGGCGCTAAAATTTCTAAAGTAGCAGCAGGCAAGGCGTTGGACGCATTTGTTGACAGTGTCAAAGTAGCTTTGAAAAAAGAAGAAAAGGTAACACTCGTTGGTTTCGGTACATTCTCGGTATCTAATAGAAAGGCAAGGATGGGGAGAAATCCGAGAACAGGCAAGGAAATAAAGATACCTGCCCGCAAGGTACCAAAATTCAAAGCAGGCAAAGCCTTTAAGGAAGCGGTTTAGCCTATCCAGATCATTAATACAGTTTTTTAATAAATGCCTTTCATTGATTTGGGAGGCATTTTTGTTTGTCTCTTATTAATCCAAGGGTACGGGACATCATATCTTTTGCATTCTCCAAACCTTCGATATACATCTCTTTTACAAGGAGTTCACCATCTTCCCTGCCGAGAACAACATGAAGCGTCAATGTATTGCCTGCTATACTGGCGTTTATTCCAAGGGGAACCTGACATCCTCCTCCGATCATTGACTGCAACTCCCTTTCTATTGTGATTTCACGGAAAGTGTTTTCATGATTCATAGGTTTTAATAATTTGATGGAATCACTTTCATTTCTCGTTTCAATCACGATAGCGCCCTGACCGGATGGGGGCACCATAATTTCAAAAGGGAGAACTTCTTTTATAAAACTGTCCAAACCCATCCTTTTGACGCCGGCATAGGCGAGGATAATCCCGTCAAGGGCATGTGAATGCAGCTTCTTTATTCTCGTATCAACGTTACCCCTGAGAGGAACAATTTCCAACCCTCTTTTGAAATGAAGAATCTGGGACTTTCTTCTTGTGCTGCTCGTCCCGATACGTGCCCCTTCCGGGATATCCCGAATACTTTCATATATTGAAGAGATAAAAACATCTCTCGGGTCTTCCCTCTCAAGAACTGCCCCTATGACAAGTCCATTTTCAAGCTCTGCGGGGAGGTCTTTCGTGCTGTGTACAGCCATGTCTATCTCGTTTACTAAAAGGGCATCTTCAATCTCTTTTACAAAAAGTCCTTTTCCGCCGATAAGATGAAGAGGCTTGTCCCAAACCGTGTCCCCCGTTGTTTTAATGATTTTTATGGCAAATTCATTGTATGGATACAATTTTTTCAGAGCTTGTATCACTATTTCGGTCTGTTTGAGAGCGAGTTTACTTCCCCTCGTTCCCACTGTCCATTTCTTTTTCATTCTCTTCCTCAAATTTAAATAACTGCTTCATCATTTCAAGCAAAGAAGGACTCCCGTTCTGTCTGATCAGGGAGATGTGCCTGTGGATAAGTTTATTAACGATGCTCCTTGTTAGTAAATCCATGCACTTCAACGTTTCTTCATCTACATTTTTCATCTTCTGCATCATTTTCTTCAGTTCGCTTGATCTTGTTTCTTCCACTACATCGATAATATGAGTAATGAGAGGGTTTTTTTCCAACTGTTCCAGCCAGTGAGAAAACTTATCCACTTCTTCTTCGATAATGGCGTGCGCCTTTTCTGATTCCTTCAATCTGTCGGAGAGGTGCTGCTGCGAGAGTTCTTTGAGATCGTCAATATCGTATAGATAGACGTTTTCAATGTGATTTACCTCAGGATCAATATCTCTTGGCATAGCAATATCAATAAAAAACAGAGGTCTGTTCTTCCTTTTTTTCATAATGGATAAAACAAGTTCTTTATCGATAATCGGTTTTTCGGAGCCTGTTGAAGACAACACCATATCGACCTTTGTCAGCAGGTCCGGAATGTCTTGCAAAGGGCAGGGGATTCCTGTAATGCTTTCCGCGAGCTTCTGTGCATTCTGAAATGTCCTGTTTGTGATAAATATCCCGGTTAAACCTTCTTTTCTAAAGTATTTCAGCGCAATTTCACACATCTCTCCTGCGCCGATTACAAGTATCTTTTTCCGGTTCAGCTCACCGAAGATCTTCTTAGAAAGCTCAATCGCCATTGAGCTTATCGATAAGGGATTATATCCGATTCTTGTCTCTGTTCGAATCCTCTTTGCAACATTAAAAGTCTTGTGAAAGGCTTTATCGAGAAAAGAACCGGTCGAATTATGGAAAGTTGCCATCCTGTATGCATCTTTTACCTGACCGAGTATCTGGGGCTCCCCGACGACCATCGAATCAAGCCCCGATGCAACAAGGAATAAATGCCTGTATGCCTCTTCATCCTCAAAACGGTAGGTATAGTTTTTCAGCCAGTCCAATGCCGCACCAAAGTGTTCCAGCAGGAACTCCTCAATCTTTTTGCTGGACTCCTCAGCATTATCGGAACAGAAATATATTTCCGTCCTGTTACAGGTAGAGATAACAACATTCTCATATAAACCCAGATCTTTCAGCTTTTTCAGGATCACCGGCACATCGCTCTCTGAACAGTAGAGCTTCTCCCTGATCTCTATCGGGGCAGTGTTATGATTAAGTCCAAATACGATTATATGCATATTTTTTCAAATAGCTATCAGCGGCTATTAGCCTTTAAGCCTTTTTTGCAGCTGCTGATCGCTGATCTCTGACTGCTGTATTATAAGTAAGAATGAAATCCTCCTGCAAAAAAGTTAACGCCCAGAAAGGTTATGAGGATCGAAATAAAACCGATGATCATCATATACGCTGTTTTTCTTCCCCTCCACCCGATTGTAAGTCTGTTATGGATAAGTATGGCATAGACAATCCACGTGACAAGCGACCATGTTTCCTTGGGGTCCCAGTTCCAGTATGAGCCCCAGGCAGCACTCGCCCAGATCGATCCCGTAATAATTCCCACAGTGAGAAAGGGGAATCCATAAGACACACACCTGTAATTAATTAAATCAAGGATCTCAAGGGAAGGAAACCGTGTTGCGATGGATGGAAACCTCTTCTTTTTTATACCTCTTTCTACAACAAGGTACAGAAGTGATATAAAAAAGCTGATGAAAAAAATTGCATTGCCGATAAAAGAAAAAATCGTATGTATCGGCAGCCAGCAACTCTTAAGCACTGGAGGAAGAGGTCTGATTTCCGCGGGAAAGGTTGAGGCCCAGATTAACAATACAGCCAGGATGGGGAGAACGATACACCCGATAATCTCTATCCTGTAAGTCCTCTTAAGATAAAGAAAAAACCCCGCTATACATAAGCTGAAAAACGAGAGGGATTCGTAAATATTCGTTATCGGGGTATATCCTGCATTGAAATACCTGACAAGGGTAGCCAGAAAATGGATACAAAAACCTGCAAAAAGGGAATAATGGCCAAGCTTTTCAATAATATTCCTGTTCATAGTCAGAAATAACAGATAGAATGCAGTGGACAGAAGATAAAAAAACAGCGATATATAAAAAAAATAAATATTCATTATAAATTTTTGAGAAATTTATTTTTAATAGCTTTTGTATCCATCCCAGCCAGTTCCTTTACGCCAGTTTTACTGATTTCGGCAAGTATCGCTTTCCTTCTTTTTTTATCATGTATGCTTTCTATGAGGAGTCTTCTGAGCTTACCAATTTTTTCTGCATATACAAGATAATCTTGTGATACCAGGTTGCCGATGTCCTTCCTCAATTTCTTTGACAGCAAGGGCAGGGTACCGGATGTTGAAATGGCAATAATAATGGATTTCTTTTTTACAATGGACGGAACTATAAAATCACAGAGATCCGGGTCATCCACCACATTGACGGGGATATGCCCTTTTAATGCCTCTTTTTTAATGGCTTCGTTTATTTCTTTTTTGCTGGTGGCAGCAAAAACCAGTACAGCCCCACCCAGGTCGCCATCTCTATATTCCCTTAAAATAGTTTCAATTTTACCTTTTTGAGAGAGCGTGGAAAGATTATTAGTCATTGCGGGGCTTATTACCTTTATCCTTGTATTGAACTTCAGAAGTATCTTTACTTTTTGTTCTGCAACTGTTCCCCCGCCGACAACGATACACAGTTTGCCTCCGATGTTCAAAAAAACTGGATAATAGTTATTTTTAGCGGATATTTTTGACACTGTTTTTTCAGTATACGATCTGAAAACTGTTAAATTCGCCCTTGAATTCATCCCACCGGGTTTCAACACTGTCGACAAATGCTCCATTTGGCCCTTTTTCGCACCATACAATTATTTCATTTAAGCTATCTTCGTCCCCTTCGCAGACAAGCTCCACTCTTCCGTCCTTCAGGTTTTTCGCCCAGCCCTTTAAACCGAATTCTTTAGCTTTCATTGCTGTGCTCTGTCTAAAAAAAACGCCCTGGACCATCCCGCTCACAAATATATGTAATCTTTTCATATCAATACCTTATTGCTTGCCATTGATGTTTTTTATTGATTAGACACCCATTTTCATTATAAGTAACATAAGGTCTTTATAAAATCAAAACCTTTAGTGCCTCGGGGGATATATAAGCATGTTTGGTGTTGGTATTGATATTGGTTCTGTCAGTGTAAATCTTGTTGTAATGGACAAATCTGGCCGTATTGTAAAAAACGAATACATGCGCCATAAAGGCAGGGCAATCGAAACAGCAAAGTTTGCGATTGAAGAAACATTAAAAGCATACGATATTGATTTTATTGCAACAACCGGCATAGGGGCAAAAACATTTGCATCATTGATCGGCGCGTCCTTTGTAAATGAGATCGTAGCTCTGTCAAGGGGATTCGGACATCTTTACCCGCATGTGAGAAGTGTTATCGATATCGGCGGAGAGGATTCAAAACTCATAATATTTGAGGATGGCAGTAAAGATGGAAGACTGAAAGTCAAGGATTTCTCAATGAATGCGCTATGCGCGGCCGGTACGGGTTCATTTTTAGACCAGCAGGCCTCCAGACTCAGGTTTACCATCGAAGAATTCAGTGAAGTGGCATTAAAGTCGAAAAATCCGCCGAGGATTGCAGGGAGATGCACGGTATTTGCCAAGTCCGATATGATTCATCTCCAGCAGATTGCAACCCCTGATTATGAAATTGTAGCAGGTTTGTGTTTTGCGCTTGCGAGAAATTTCAAGAGCAATATTGCCAAAGGCAAGGAAATCAAAAATCCTGTGGCATTTGTAGGAGGTGTTGCTGCAAATGCGGGTATGAAAAGGGCAATAAGAGACGTTTTTGCCTTGCAGGATGGAGAATTTATAGTTCCGGAATATTTTACCTCTATGGGGGCTGCCGGAGCTGTATACACAGTGCTTGATGATCCTGCATTGAAGCACACATTTATCGGATTTGAAAAATTAAATAACTTTCTGGCAAAGAAAGAGGCCGAAGAAGGACATGAACCTTTATCGCTTTCAAAAGAAAACCTCCATATTTCCTATGAAATGGTGAGCGTCTGTGAAAAAACAATGGCATATCTCGGTGTTGATGTGGGGTCCATAAGCACAAACCTTGTTTTAATCGATGAAAACAAAAATGTCCTCGCAAAAAGGTACCTTATGACTGAAGGAAGGCCCCTTGAGGCAGTGAAGAGGGGCTTTGCAGAGCTCGGAGAAGAGATAGGCGGTTACGTAGAGATAATCGGTGCCGGAACAACAGGGTCGGGAAGATATCTCACCGCCGATTTTATAGGTGCCGATATCGTAAGGAATGAAATAACTGCCCAGGCAGAAGCAGCAATAAATATTGACCCTGAAGTGGATACGATTTTTGAGATTGGCGGTCAGGACTCAAAATATATAAGCATCGACAACGGTGTTATCATCGATTTCGAGATGAACAAAGCATGTGCAGCAGGAACAGGCTCATTTCTTGAGGAACAGGCAGAAAAACTTGGTATTTCAATAAAAGAAGAGTTCGGGGAACTTGCCCTCTCATCAAAGAAGCCTGTGAAAATGGGCGAGAGATGCACGGTCTTCATTGAATCAGATCTCGTTCACCATCAGCAAAAGGGTGCAAGGACCGATGACCTTGTGAGCGGTCTTTCTTATTCTATCGTAACCAACTATTTAAATAAGGTAGTCGGAGACAGGAGAGTAGGGCAGAGGATATTCTTTCAGGGTGGCACTGCCTTTAACAAAGGTGTTACGGCAGCATTTGAAAAGGTGCTGAAAAAACCGATAAAAATCCCTCCCCACCACGACGTGACCGGGGCAATAGGCGTTGCAATCCTTGCAATGAAAGAAAAAAACTGGGACAAGAGCGGCTTTAAGGGTTTTGATTTAAGTAAACGACAATACGAGATTGATACATTTGAATGTAAGGGGTGCGAAAACATTTGCGAAATAAGGAAGGTAACGATTGAGGGCGAGTCGCCGCTCTTTTATGGAAGCAGATGTGAAAAATATGATGTTGTAAGAAGGGTTGAGAAAAAAGGCATACAGGATCTTTTTAAAATCAGGGATGAACTTCTTCACAGCGTATACGACAAAGAGGTTGCTGGCGGTGAGCCTATAGGCATACCAAGAATTTTGAATATGTTTGATTTTCTCCCTTTCTGGAAGGCATTCCTCTCTGAACTCGGTTTTACTGTAGTTCTTTCCGATGCAACTAACAAAAAGACAATCAAAGAAGGTGTGGAAAATATAATAGTTGAGTCGTGTTTCCCTATCAAGATTGCACATGGACATATTCTCAATCTTATGCACAAAGGTGTTAAAAGGATTTTTATCCCGAGCGTAATAAATCTCAAAAGCCCTTCTAAACATGTCTCAAATACATTTTCGTGCCCTTATGCCCAGACCATCCCTTATACGGTCAAGGCATCCATTGACTTTGAATCCTC
>CAYMTB010000003.1:0-37873 GCA_964393225.1 uncultured Syntrophorhabdaceae bacterium | reverse complement strand
GGAATATAAATACTCTACAGTATCCACAAAAGCAGAAAATACAAGAATTTTCTTATTGCTGCCGTTTATAGGATTTGCCAGCTTGTTTTCAATAGTCTCAATCAACACATTTAACTTCTTATCCTGTTCAGGCGTGATAAAATCAATTCCAAGTAAAAGTTCAGAAAGAGCATGTTGGTCTTGCTTTAAGTCGTCCAACCAGGTCTTATAATCCATATCCGATAGATCAATCTTGACCTTTTTGCCGACAGAGAAGAAGTCAGTATTCTGGTCATCCATATCAAAATCTGCATCACTGAGATCTCGCAGTTCGATTACCTTTTCCGGATCATAGTTTTCAATTTCTTCAATAGTATGTTCGATGAGCTTTAATATCCGGTTAACAGTCAGTCTAAAAGCATGCACTGAGCTTTCCAGACGCTTGAGTAGATTGATTCGCATCAGAACCATAATGCCAAATTCACGATCTGATTGTTTGAAACGTGTATTGCCCATATCTGTGCCATATCTGGCTTCATACTTTTCAATTTTACTGGCCAGAATATAATCAGAAGGGGTATATATGCCAAGGTTAAGAGAAGATAGATGAGTGTAAATGTCGTTGTAGTTTATGGCATCAGGCAGGTTTGTCAAACCACAACGAATAGATATAGGCTTATTCCTCCCTGGGAAAGTTCCTATATCTGCAGTGTCGTAATATCTTACAATATGCTTCCTTGAACGAGCTATCGTTACACTATCCAGGAGTTCAAAAAAATCAAAATCCAGCATTTTGAGAAGGTTTTCTGTTGTACGTTCAGCTGCGTCCAATTGACTCCACGCATTGAAAGACGTTTGGGCTCGCCTGAAAATCACATCAATACTGTTTTTTGTATTGAGTTTGTTGTTAATCAAGCTTTCATCGCCTTCATAGGCTAAAGCCAGTTGATTCCTCAAATCTGTGAAACGATTGTTTACCGGGGTAGCGGATAGCATGAGAACCTTTGTCTTTACACCTTTTCTGATGACTTGATTCAGCAGTCTGAGGTAACGATTCTCTTTTTCTCCTGCTTCTCCATAGGTCTGTCCACCATTTCTGAAGTTGTGTGATTCATCAATCACTACCAGGTCATAATTGCTCCAGTTAATTCTATCCAGAGGAATGCCGTTAGAATAACCCTTGGTCCTTGATAAATCTGTATGGTACAGCACGTCATATCGTAACCTGTCTGATGCAATAGGATTATTGAGTAAGTTCAGTTTATAGGTATTCCAGTTATCTGACAGTTTTTTAGGACATAACACTAAAACTGACTTGTTTCTGTTTTCATAATATTTAATGACCCCTATGGCTGTATAGGTTTTACCGAGACCTACACTGTCCGCCAATATACAACCGTTGAACTTTTCGAGCTTATTGATGATTGCAAGAACAGAATCCTTTTGAAAATTATAGAGCTTTTTCCAGATGGCACTTTCTTTAAAGCCGGTTGCTTCATTAGGTAGTACATCTTCAGAGATATCCTCTAAGAACTCATTAAAGATATTATAAAGAGTGATAAAGTAAATAAACTCAGCCGGATTTTCCCGATAAACAGTGGTGATATTTTCTATGACTTCATCTGTAACATCCTGGAGTTTTTCTTTGTTGTGCCAGACCTCATTAAAAAGCTTGAAGTATTCATCGCTGAAAGGGACTTCAAATCGGTTAACCATGTTGTAGATGTTATTTCCTTTTTCACATCCGATGTCTACGGTGGTGAAGCCGTTGATAGGCATATATGTAAAGCGGGCATTATCATTTTGAACATTGATAAAGCCTCCCATATTCTCTTGAGTAATATTTGTTTTAAATGTCGCTTTTTGACGTACCCATTCAGCACACTCTTTTGCAATAGCTTTCTGTGTCAACTCGTTACGCAGTCTTACCTCAAACTCTGTACCATACAGACTTTTTTCCCGGTTAAGCTGGGGAATGTAAAATTCTCGTTTTTCCTTCTTGGCCTTTTCTGTTGTAAAGGATGGTGACGTAAAGATGAATTTCAGTTCATCAATGTTTTTGAGCTGTGCCTTTAGTTCACGATAGGCATATATTGAAAAGTATGAAGCCGCTATGGCAACTTTACTATTCTTCTGCATCACTTCAATCAGGTCATCTTTTAGTATATCTCGGACATTATCTATTATCTTCATTCCTTTACATAACCTCCGCTAATCTTCACATATTACCCTTCGTCTGGTATGTAATCAACAATGTCGCCAATATTGCAGTCTAAAACCTTACATATTTTCACCAGTACTTCCATGCTCACAAACTTATTCTTTCCTATCTTCGAGAGGGTGGTGGTGCCTATACACGTAGCTTTCATCAATTCTATTTTTTTCATCCTCTTATCGATGAGAATTTTCCAAAGTTTATTATAGCTAATGGCCATAACCTACACCTCACTTTTGCTGTTTTTCCCATACTATTACAACGTACGCTAAATTGCAACGAATATATACTTATCAGGAATAATGTTTTGTGTTTCAGGAGCTATTCGCTGTTATTACAGATAGTCGAAGTCCGACATTCGTATGTGCTAACACCTTGAGGTGGCTTGAATTGCATTGAAATTATAGTCAACAGAAACCTATGCTCTTCTGGCTTTACAGTAGGTACAACGAAGGGTGATACTCGTTGGGCAGTCTTTTCTTCTAAAAAACTTGCAGTTGTGAAACACTCTTCTCAGCCACTTTGGGTTTCATTCCCTTGCTGTAGAGGGTTGCGCGGACAGTTTTCTGGAAAAGATCCCCTTTTCTTAAAAAAGTCTGGTTATCTATAAAATACTGAATGGTTATGGCGCGCAGAGTATCACCCGGGAAAATCTTGGTCCCATGGTCAAATTGCTTGACGCGAAAAAAGCTATGAGTTCCTGTGGAACGTGTACCAACAAAGTGTTGGTTCTTTTCAGGGTGCTCAAGGATATCTGTGGGGAATTCAACATCAACGTGCCAATCATCGACCGGCTGGTTCCCTCTATTGGTCAACAGCACAACAAGTTGATAGTCATGACATTTTTGAGTGATATTCTTCTTCTCATATTCGAGAGCAAGATCAAGTCTCTCAGCAGGCTGCACAGCTTCGGGTGTTTGCCATGCAGGAAGAATCAAACGTAGATTGGCGACTACCTCCTCATTCTCGGTAAACTCTTTCGGGTTCAAGAGAAGTTGCTTCCTCACTCCTTCGAGCACAACTCCTTGTTCTGTGAATGCAGCTACTTCGATATTCTTGCCCAAAACAGCTCTAACAAATGCAGCTATCGCGATTTCTTGCTCGATCCAGACTGAAGCACGAACAAGACTATCTGGGGGACCAATCCGACCACGGTGATGCATGACTGCAATAAAGCCGACACAGCGGTGAATGGCGGCAAAGATATTTTTGGTAAGACCCTCCAGACTTGACTGGTATTCTGCATAGTAAGGTTCAAACGGTGTCAGTTCCCGGACAAGCGCTTGAATTTGTTCCCCAAGTTGCTTTTCCCGTTCAGTCTGTTGCCCACAGCTTATGAATACGATGTCCCTATTTCGTGTCATACCAAAGTTCCCAACTTGCATACATTATTTTCTTACGCAAGAGAAAGAGGTGCTGATCGCCTGGTATAGCCAATTGCCCCGACAAAAAATCATATTGGTTTTTAGTATGCAATATCAGCAAAAGTCAACTCAAAACAAATAAAGTTCATAAGTATGTCTAAATTGCTTCAAAATATCTTGTTGTTTTTCATGTCAACGGTGTAATATTAAATAAAAACTAACTTGCTATATTATTATATTGTTATGCATATTTTATCTGTAGAATGTCGGCCAAAAAGAGTTTAATAGGGCAAAGGGGAAATTATGCATTTGCTAACATATATTGGTATTTTGTTTATTGCCATAGGTACTCTGCTTACGATTATGGGTCAGCAAAAAATTGCCAATAGGAGTACAGAATTATTACAGAACAAAAGTAACGAAATAGAATTATTGAGTTCGAAAATAAGCAAAACCAACCAAGAAATAGCAGCAACTGTCACAGGCGGCGAATCATTTTGTTTTCTATTCCCCAATCCTTCTTTTGGAAAAATAAATACTATTGATTTTCATCTTCTGAATCAAGGTAAATATCCGCTTTATGACGTATTCATTCGTATATGGGACGATAGTCGTGACGAGGGTTTTAATTATGGTCAGATATTTGAAAAACATTTGGGATATCCATCAAAAGTTGTAACTCAAGAAGAGTGGTCACAGATGAAAGAAGACCCTAAATTCATAGCTCAATCAAAAGAAATTGAGAAAGAAATTAAAGAACATATGCGCAAGCGTCTCATACACCAAGAGAAATTCGGGACTTTCTCGCCCAAAAATGGAATTAATATTATGGATTCTCCCTTAGTCAGTTGCACAATACCTACGGGAATAGATTTAAATAAATATTCTCAGAAATATACGGTGGATATATCAGCTAGAAATGGCCACTATAGTCAAAGTATCACTATAAATGTTCGAAATAAGAACTATCACATCTATTCAAAAGTCGAAAAAGTCATGACCGATTCAAAACGCGAGATTGTTCGAGAATATGAATCTGTTGATTCCGAGGGATTTGCAATTAAGAATCTAAAATGAAAATAATTCGAGCAAAGACACAACTATGCCAATACAACCAACGAAAAAAGCCGCACAGCTGATTAGCACCGCTATGTGAGCCGAAGAGATGAAAAAGAATAGGTTGAAAAGGGAGTACTTCAATCCCCTGAATCATGTTGATCATGGACACAGCATGGCAGTTATCATTCCATATATACAAAATCAATGGGTCTTTGGAAAGATTGAATTTCCCATAGGCTATGCTTATACTAAAAGTAAATTTCATATTGTAAAGGAGATGGCAATGGAAAATGAAAAATGTTGTTCCGGGATGTGCTGCGCACTGACTTTCTTAGCTGGTGCCGTGGTAGGAGGGGGCATTGCTCTCCTGTTAGCACCACAGTCAGGTGAAAGGACAAGGCGACAATTGAAAAGGATGGCAGAGGACGCGGAAGAGAAAATAGAGGATTGCTACGATGAGATAAAGGAGAGAGCGGCTGAAATGGTAGAGAAGGTCTAAGGCTATTACCAGAAAGCGGATGGTGGATGCTACCAAGAAACTGATTGAACTTTATCAAGGGAAGATAATGGAGAAGATAGACGAGGCGTAGGGGGAGTAATTCCCCATGAGGAGACAAAATGGCAATAATTATATGGACTCTGTCAGCCTTGGCTTTTCTGACTTTTATTAGCTATATAGCCATCCCTATAGCTCGTATTATAAAGAATAGAGGACAGCAGCATGATGTCGCCGAAGCGATGTATCCGGGAGATAAAGTCGGACAGTCCAATTTTAGAGACAAAGTCGCCTCTGATATTCTTCAAAACAATCGAGGACTCAAATACGAGTCTCCTGAATTTAAGGTTCTGTACCAACAAGAGATGGATAGACTCCTGGCGCAGTATCGAAGCAAGACCCCGTAATCCTCTCAGGGAAAGGCCGGATGCATTCCACAGTTAGTCATGTTTTTGTACATACGCTGAATACAATGGCAGGAAATATCGATCAGGCCAACCCATGAACAACAAAAATCCCAACGATCCGTTTCACGGCATCACTTTGGAAGATATTCTTACAGAGCTTGTGGAATATTATGGGTGGAGTAAGCTGGGCAGAATCATCAATATACGGTGCTTTAATAATGATCCGAGCATCAAGTCCAGTCTGCAGTTTCTGAGGAGAACACCATGGGCCAGGGATAAGGTCGAAGATCTGTATCTGAGATACAAAAAGAAAACATGACCAAGATAGCCGACTGTTTTCCAGGTATAGTTTTGTATTTTCAATATAAGTCTGTAAATAGCCAGACAAACCTTCATTAATAAGCCATATAATCCCCTACAGGGTTCCTCAGGCAAAATACTATTCTGAATTGTATATGTAATAGTCTTATCATTGGTAATTGTGTAGAGAACCCTTGAGGAACCTTGAATAATATATCCCTTGTCTTTGCTGCTGATGTAAGGAGGGTCAATTTCATATCTCTTCGGTCTTTCATATTGACCCTCCCTCATTATATGTTGAAAAACAGTAAATCATTTTAATACCGTTTCCAGCTTGACCTGTTTGAATACACTAAATTGCAGATTTACAGGTTCTTTCCCAACCCTCTTCAATACAATGTCATCAACATTTTGAAATGAAGTTTTGTAGAATTGCCAAAGGTTTTCGTCCCATTGAGCTGCCCAGAAAATAACAAGTTTCGGCGTCTGATACATTTTAGAGTTACAATTGCTCTTCACCTTGCTTAATATTTTTTTCAGGTTATCCTGCCGGCCTATGGCAACGATTAAACTGTCAGGACAACGGCTTGAATAGCCCCTGGGGTAGGTATTGAATATCTGACGGCACAGTTTGGTGTTAAAATGATCCAGCATGAGCACACCTGTTTCAAGCATACCCGGGTTTTGCTGCAAATGAGTCTCTTCACTTCCTAAGAATTTTAATATGAAATCCTTCATAATGGCCTCCTTGTGTTTTGTTCCTTTGGTAATTCAGATTGTACTAATCCTCCCTTCTGTTGCTGGCTGTTCTGCACTGCATCCATGTGTGCGTAGATTATTGTGCGGATAATCTCAGATACAGAGGTTTCCTGTACGTCTGATGCTTCTTTGAGGAACTCTCCCATTTTGGGTGAGATAAATAATGTAATTCCCTGGGTGTATATTTTTTTCTTCATATATTACCTCCTTTTTATATATGTCCTAGTTAGTTACGAGTCACTTAAACGTTTATTGTGTGGGAAACGGAGCATGAAGGGTTTACCGTGATGAGGCTGTGGCGGTAAAAAGGTGCTGGTGGGCGATGATGATTTGATGAGTGTAGAAATAAAAAATGGTTATAGGAGGGTAGATTACTGGCGGATCATCAATCCTGCTTTTCTTATGTACCTCTGATATCCAACTTTACGTCAAAATGTGAATCTGCTCGCTTGCATCCCATATACATAAAGAAATAGGGTAGGAACAACATTTCCATTGCTCCGTACCCTATCTGCTCCTGTTTTACTGTATTAAATGTCAAGCCCAGCTTCGCCAGGTCTTTCAATGCCTACAACCTTCTTAATGCTCTCTTTCCATTTTATATGAGGGTTCTCCTTGTATCTGGAATAGAGGTCCAGAATATAGCCATCCGATTGTGAATCAATCAACTGCCTGGCCTTTTGTATTGTTTCTTGATCTCCGTAGCCGTTAAACTTTAAACGACTAATCATCTCATTGCCTTTGCCAAGCCAGATTGCGTCAGTAACATACGGTATTACTTTGTCGATTAAGATATCCGGCCTATCGTCCAGCATCGGCTCACTTGAAATACTGGTCTTAAATCCTGCATTGTAGGCGTACATTAAGGATTCCAGCCGTTCATCAAAATGAGGTGCATTGGGTTCCCAGAAGTTGAGAGTATCAGAATCGGCCGACCCTATTGTGAACCTGAACAATATGAGTTGGCCGTACTGCCTGAATCTATCACAAATGGCTTTTATACATTCTATGTGCGGTTTTGTAACAATCAAAACATCATTGCCGGGTATGAGCATGTTTTCAAGGAATCCCATAATATGTTCAAGGTTTTGTGGGGTAATATCGTGGGTTGTCGGGAACATGATATTCCCTTTCCTTTTCCTAAAATGCTTTGATGCCTTTGTCATATCAACGGTTTCCTGTTTCCATGTGTCAACTGTCTTTCTTTGGAAGCGTACGGCCATTGTCTTAGCGTAACAATATTTACAGTCATGGCTGCATCCACTGATGAAGTTCTCATTATGTTTTGCCCACTCTTTTGTTCCGAAAATGGTTGTGCTGCATGCTGCTTTATTACTTTTCATAATTAATGTCTCCTCCCTGTTTTCCAGGTATATTTTTTGTATTTTCATTATGAGGCGTAGTTCGATAACCTCCGTTAATAGGCAATACAACCCTCTACAGGTTTTCTCAGGCAAAATACCATTTTTGTGTCTCCTCTTACCTTTTTCTTTTTTGTATTGCTTTGATGTGAACTATAGATTTTTCAGGCATGATGGCGAGGAGTTTCTTTTTCAATTCTTCAGGGGTTGTATCTAAGCTGACTTTTCTCCATTGAACATCCCTTTGCCCAAAACCCAAATCTGATGTGTTTGAAAAGGCAAAACCTGACGTGTCTGATGGCCCCAATATCTCTCTCAACTTATCCTCAATATCCCAGTCACAACCTTGAAATAAGACATCCACCTTATAAGTTTTTTCGCTCATATCTTCTACTTTTTTACATGCTGCTTTTTTACTTTTCATGATTAAATCTCCTCCCTGTTTTCCAGGTATAATTTTTATTTTAATATGAGTGTGTACTCGCAAAAGCAAACTGCGCGCTAAACCCTCTTATAGCTCGATCCGTTTAAACGTTGTTTTCCGGGTCTACAGGATCGTTAAGCTTTCCCCATGTATTCCTTATATCCATTTTCACGTCAAAAGGAACGTTAGGTACCAGCTTTGTAAACGCCTCTACCATTACTTCTTTAACAACTTGTCTCACCTCCCCTGCAATATCAATATTTGACTCAACGATAATCTCATCGTGCAATGTTAAAACAATCCTAGCGTTTTTCCCTTGCAGCTTTTTATTTAACAGAACCATCGCCAGCTTAAGACCGTCTGCGCCGTTCCCCTGGATTGGGAAGTTGTATATAGAGCTATCCTTTGTTCCATCCTGTTCCGTGAATACTATCTGACGTCTTCCTATAACCGTTTGAACGTATCCATCTTCTCTTGCCTTTTCCTTTGTCTTTTTCATCCAAGACTTAACGTCAGGGTGCTGCCTGAAATATCCCTCTATAAACTCATTAGCCTGCTCGACCGTTACATCCTTATGAGCATTTGCAAGCATTTGTTGTATTCCATATGCACGTGCTCCATTATGGACGCTATTTACAAAAAGCTTGAAGATGTCACGGAGGTGGCTGCATTCTGATTCCGGTTTTCCTGTAACGAGAGCAGCAGTCTCTATGAATATGTCTTTTCCCCTTTCTAACGTTTCAATGCCTTTCGTATCGTGAGACAGGCCGTAAATGATGCGTGTCTCCTGGTTCTTGTAATCTGCAATAATAAATGTATAACCCTCCGGCGCTTTAATATATGAACGCAATGGTCCTTTTTTCGGGGTATGATCAAGCTTTGTGCTTAACCTTCCAGTCGCTGAACCAAGTTGGTTTATCTCATTATGGAACCTTCCGGAACTTACATTCTGGTAGAACTGTGCAAAAGATTCTGTTTCAGTCACTATGTCTCTGTATTCTCCATATAACCCCCTCAGTTCTTCCTTCCATTCTTCATTCATACTTGTATTCGATATATACTTTTCAACGGACTGAGAGTCCTCAAGGTTAATAGAGGCATGGGTATCCGTATAAAGTCTATCCTCACGCAATCCTTTATCCATAATCATTTCGCCATAATGCCATTTAAAGGCCTCATCATCAAAGCCAATCCCATATACTTCCATACCTGAGATAATCCACAATACTTCCTTTTCCAGCCTTGCTATGTTCCTTAACTGTAATTTCTCAATCATCTCATGCTGTGATTTCCATACTGTGTAGAGCTGTGACACCATCGTTGCGCTATCCACATCAAAGGACAGTCCATAATTATTAAAGAGAAACCGTGGCTTCCTCCTGTCGGGCATACCTTCTCCATTCCTGATAAGCCTTTCGTTGAGCCAGACATCTTCTATGTCATAATGGGGATGTCCAGCCTGTATAAGCATTTTTGCGAGACGTTTTCCATCGTTGGTAATAATAGTCGTGCGCTTGCTGTTTGGTTTGATACAGGACCCTACAGCGTTAACAGCCTTTCGTAATGGAATGATACTGATGTTCTCTTCGTGCCCCATATAGGATAATTCACTTTCATCATTTGGCATATACACCACAATGTATCCTGTAGGCAGCGGCTCTATGGCCTTCCTGCTTGATTCACGCATCTCGTATGTATCTGTTTTTACCTCTGGAAAGCCTGGTATTTCAGAGAGTTCGTTATAGAAACTTACTACCTGCCTTTTGACCCCTACGCCGTAGACATAATTATTCCGTGCATAGGGAAGCCTTATCTTAAACGATTCAAATATGGGATTTTTTTCTCTAAAATGAGTTTCCAGTTCAGACCATTGGGCACGTGTAAGAGCTATTGTTGGACTATCATTTAAGAGTCTTGTTGAGAATTCTGTTTTCCAAATTTGCAGTATTACAAATATGACTGTCGATACTGAGTCTTCCGGAAGTTGTTTTTTGATATATACAGTTACTATATCAGAAAATAACTTGGCAGTCTGATAGTCACCATTTGAACCCATAAATCTCTCTGATTCACACATTGTATGTACAACATTTTCTAAATGGTTCATCCCTTCAGTGTTACCAGGGTGATCCACGAATAAAAACCTGATGTACCCAACTATCTCTTTTAAAAAGTAGAACGCTGAGTTGCGTTTGCTATTAAGGCAGATCCTGGCAAGAGAAGCGATGTCCCGGTTAAAGAAACAGAATTCCCTTACATACGGTTCCAGCCTTTTAATGGCTATTTCCTTCCAGTTACGGTCCGCAGATTTGTCAATTATCTGTGTAGGCTCAGGGAGGATTGACGGCCAGAAACGAGCTATAATCAGCACCTCTGTCGTATCTTTTAACACAGGCCGTATTCTGTGGATATTCTGGACAAGCTCCCACATCATGGACGCATCAGGCCATACATCCTGCAACTCATCATTACCCGGAAAAAGGATATGAGCATCCTGCCATGCGCTGTTCAGGTTCGGATACGGAAGGCCCAATACAAGGACTGCGTTACAATCCTTATAATCATTAATGCCGCGGGGACCCATAAAGTGGTAACCCATGAATTCCTTTGCCGGATGAAGTTCTTTGCAGATATTCAGTATCTTGTCTTCCATGTCCATATAGGTAACTACCATAACTTTTTGTGATGAGATTTCATTGAGCGCCGTGGTAAGCAGGAGCTTCAAGTCCTGCTGCGGCGACTTCCTCATGATGCCCCTTCCTGTACTGGTTTTAATGTGTATTCTCCTGCCGTCCCACTTCACATCCGATGCAACAACCCTCACTGGTCTTCCGATAAGAGATTCAACGACACGTTTATCGCCTGTGGCATCGAGTATCTTGACTGGTGTTTCTGAATATCCCAACGGAGTAATATATTTCACTGCAAAGGTGATCTTGCCGTTCTCTTTAACAATGAGGTAAGGGAAGCGGTTATCAGATAGAATGCTTTTTATCCAGTCAACGGCCTTGTAGCTTACTCCCTTTTTGTACAGGTCTGTCCTGGGTACTATGTTTAAGATGCCGGTGATGTGCCGTACCTTTTCCAACATTTCCGGTTCAGTGATCCCATATTGCTTGGAGAGGATGCTTATAACCGTTTCTTCTCCCTTATCCCTAAGCAGACGCGCATTGATGAGGATAGGATTGTGCTTGTCCTGCCTGATGAGCTGCTTGGCCGCTGTATTGCATATTTCGAGCAGGTTTTCTATGAGAGCAAAGTCCTTGTCTTCTTTAATAACTGCCGCAAGTGAACGCAAATCTGTTTCTTCAAATTCATCCACGAGAAAAAAGCCTTTAACAATGTCTTCATCCAGGATAATGAGGTCAGGTTTCGGTAAAACTTTTTCTAAATATCGAAGCATGTGGTGGGTGACGAAAACGATGCCTTTGCTGATATCCTTGCGCTGCGAATAATACATGCAAACATCCGACTGTGTGCACTTGGAACACAGCAGCTCCGCCGGGGAATACCCCATTTTTGTTAAAGCTTCGAGTTCCAGGACTTTTGTGCATGTATCTTCCCTTGGCTGAAGGAGGTATACATGGTTACCGTTAGCAAAAGACAGCGTCTTTTCATAGGCCTCTCCCTGAAGCTTCTTGTTAAAGCTGCTGTAGATTATCAGTTTCTCATCTTTTAATGGCGCAATGGCCTCTATTGCTGCATGTGATTTTCCTGTTCCGGCCGTTTCCACAAAGAGGATATCTTCATTGCTGAGGATCTCTCTCCCTATTATTTCACGCGCCTCTTCAATGGCAACAAAGCGCTCAGGGGCGGAAAGAGAGAATTGATTCTGTATGAAATTTTTGGCAGGTGCGGAAACAGGTGCTATTCCGGACCATTCGACAAGGGGCAGGCTGTTATAGGCTCTACAGTGCATATTGAAACATTTTAATGTGTAGTAAGGAGGGAAGGCGCGCGCGTTTGCCGTTGTTTTCCCACAGTCAGGACAAGGTAGACCCTGGAAAGAAATGGCCAACCTTCCAGTGCTATGCCTCTTCTCGATTTTACACAGAATGCCTTTCTCGGTCAGTTTTTCCTTTAACACCTCGATAGAAAGCGGGGTTGTCTTCTCCTGTAACCTCCTGTAATCGAAAGTGTGTGCCGAGATGGTATGCCTTATATGCGTATATTCTGTGAGCTTGACACCGAATTTCCCCAGGGAATTAAGGTCGGCAACAGGAGTAAAGTTAAAAAAGCCTTCCATGAACTGTATTATTTCTTCCGGATCAGGCCTGCCTCGGGTAAGCTCTTTATAGGTATTTGCTGTAATAGCTTCACTATATAAGAGGTCTTTCGGCACTACGGCGGAATGCCTGTCGACCAACTCTCCGTGGTTATGGAGCTTGCTTCCCTTGTAGGCAATGATTTGCTGGGGCATCTCGTAGTTCTCTGTCGGCGCCGTATCGATAATGTGGGGCATCTCTCCTTTGATGAGGTCTATGAAAGCAAGATATGCATATTTATCAACAAGGATATTGGATACTGCACGAAAGCCGGTTTTTCCTGTAAAAATAAATGTGAAACGGTCGGATACGTTTAAAAGTTTCAGCGTTTTGTATGTAATGATGGCATTGAGAATAGCGCTCTCAATCCTTGCATCCCCTGAAACATTGTTATCGCCGTCAATGTCTATAAAGGGGTAGTAAAGTATCTGATCATCAACAGTTACCTGGCTTGAAAGGTATACCCCTTTATTTCCTGAGTACAGGTCGTTCCTGTAATGGCTTAAATATTCAAGATAATCATATGCGCTTAACGAGAAATAAGGCTTAGGGGTATCGAGAACAGGCTTGTGGGTTACGGTTATCACTGTGAACCACCCTTTTCAATTTCTTTTACGCCATTGCACGAATGGAGCAATAAATGCTCTTCAAGGATTTTCCTTACGAGACTGCCCATGCTGCTGTCCTTCTTGTCTGAAATAGCCTTGATATGCTGGTATGTGGCGTCAGACATCGAAACGGTTAAAGCTTTTGTGAATTGCGCTTTGTACATAAAAAACCTCCTTTTTTAACGAAACTGGAATTTCGTTTCGTTTACAATTTGTCCTCGATAACCTTTGACAGACATTCGGCGTTCACAGTGCCCGACACTTCACTTCCTACCCGGCAAGACACTTTGCAATGTTTTGATATCGTTGTCCTTTAAGGCATCCGCCAGCATGAGAGCGTCACAGAGCCTTTGAACCTTTGCCTTATTTTTGTTTTCGGATATGTTCATGAGGTATTTATTGAACGATATCAAGTTGTTGGTATGCTCATATAATCTCTTGCACACATTTTCGGTCACCCAAAAGTTATGACACATAAAAAATACAGCCTGGTCAGTTTTCGGGAGGTTTGCGATATAACTCAAGTTTCTGTTTGCGCACCACGGACACCGGCATTTATTGATAATCTCATCTGTTAGCGCTGGTTTTTTCCCGATCCTGATTGCCGAAAGATTGTCGGGATGGAGGTAAACCCCACAAAACCCATACTTTTTCGAACTGGTTGCATCGAGAGAAAACCACTGAAAATAGTGTTTCGACATATATGCAGACAAGGCAAAGTTAATATACGTCTCTGTCCCTAACAGGTGCACTTTGCTGACACCCAATTGATAAAACCTGATGAGAAAAAGAATGATTTCGCTGGAGTTAAGATTTCGGACCGGCATACAGAAGCCATCATAGGCAACGTTGCCAATGCAATTCAGGTAGACATCAAACTGCGCTATCGTATAGCACTGGATCGGAAGAAATAACTGTACGCCTGGGCATTGCACCATTTGTAATTCGGCAGTTTCTTTTGCCCATTTTGCATTTATTTTAATTTTTCGGTTAAACTCGATTTTCTGCAGGACGGGATCGCTTATCTTGAGAATGGGATAATCCAGAGCGATTAAAATGTCCGGGTTCATTGCCGCACCTGCCGCAACGACGTGCTGAGGGGTAATGTTTAATTGTTTTTTAGTACATATAATAGGTCTGTCCGGGTCGTGGGTGATATTGGCATTCAGTATATATGCCATCAGAATTTCGTAACCGCCGGAGTCTACAATTGTGTATTTTGCTCCCCAAGATCTGGTTAATTTCTTAGAAGCCGCCATCCTTTTTTCAGACTTGCCGTGATGCACCACATTGAAGAGTATGTTTTCAACATGGTGCATCGGCAGCGTCGAGAGGCTGGGAGAGGCTATAAAATGAAGGAACTCCCCCACACTTATTCGCCTATGGATGCATTAATCCTTGCCGCGAGCCTCAGCATAGATTGAGCATGTTCTTTTATAGCCGTGGCAAGGTCACCTATGGTGGTGTCCGGATCATCAATGACTTCCTGAAGGTCCTGGATCATTTCCTCCACTTCTTCTTCTACTTCTTCAACAGTTATTCCTGGGTCAATGTCGTCTTCATCCTCATCTGAAGTCATTTCCAGCTCGGTACTTTCTTCATCCTGATACGAATCGTCCTCGCTTTCTGTCTCCTGGTTCGTCCTGACGACTGTGAGATTGGGAGTTCCCTGTTGAACAGGTGTTGCGGCCTGCAGGCTGTCCGGGGGTGGTGTCAGGTTTTCCTCTGCAATATTTGGTATTGTGCCGTCGGTTTTGAAGGTATCGAACATAACTTTCATTTTCTCCGATACCTGCTTTGTGATCTCAGCATCCGAGAGACGTTTCGACACGAGAACGTCTTTGAATGTCCTCTTCTTAGGTTGGACCTTCTCAAAAAAATGCTTGCTCGCCTTATTAGTGATTAAATAGCCCAGACACTCATTATCAATATATTCCCCATAATTGATGTAAACCTTGATCTTTTCTGCTTCCTTGCCAAGCCTGCCGGCAAGCAGGATACACACATTATTCTTCCTATCCTCTGAAAAGTTGGATCCTGTCCTTGCCCCACCGTGCAAAAAGAATTTCAGGTTTTCGTCCGATTCCAGGAGGATCTTAACGTTGAGACAGACGTTCCTAATCATTTCCGGAAACCTTGGCAACCCCCCTCTAGGTGCAGTCCTGTGAGCCGTTTTCCTCAACGCCAGCTCAGCTTCGTTGTGAGCATGCATTTGATCAATCTGACACCTGATGTGCGTTTGCCCCTCCCTTCTGGCCATTTCAACTGCGCTCCAGCCGTCGACGCAGAAGTTGCCTTCTGGAGTTGCGACGATCAAAGGAAGACTGTCAGGCGGAAAGTCCATATAGTCGGGAATCCTATCGTAATGCAAGATTTCCGCGATAGGCACCTCTTCAATCGCTTGTCTGATAGTGGAGTAATTCGGTTCCGATTCAGGGTTCAACCTCCCCGGGGAGGTTGAAGGATTTTCTACCCCTTCTGCATTTTCTGCCTCATTGACCCTTAACGCTACTTTTTTCATATTTTCACCTCAATGCTTTATTTATCCCGTGAGGGATATAAGGTGATTACAGGCCAATGCTGGGTCAGATTTTGTTATTCATCCGCTCTACTTCACAGAGCTATATAATAAGGAAAGGGGATATCGGCTTATACGTGGATGGTGAGTGCAGTATAAAGTTTGGGCTGGCTTATGATGTCAATTTCAAGGTTTTGATTTTAAGGTTTGGAAAGAGCTTTTGCAATAGAGTGGATTTCGTTTGGGTCTTTATTAAAATAGTACGCGCCATGTTCTTTTTCAATAGAGATCTCCCCTTCTTCTATCAGGGGTTTGAGCCTTTTTTTCAAGGTGTTTTTGGAGGCAGGAAGAATAATCCCTTCTTTTTTATATCGCTCAATTACTATTTTATTGGTCAGAAAGCCTATCAACTGGTTCTGCGTGTAATAGCCTTCTTTCCTGTGCTGTTTTATTAGCTTTTTCTCTTCCTTAACTGTCTCAAGCTTCATCATAGAAAGGTCATCTTTATCAATAACCCTCTGATTTAAATATCTTTTGACCGTTCTCGCGCTTGTGCCTATAGCTTTTAATTTAGCATTGTAATACTCTATTATTTCTGAATACCCTGCATTTATTATGATTTTATGCAGGTATTTGATAACAGCGTCAGGATCTCCTTTGAGACAATATGGCATAAGGAGTCCTTTGTGCATCTTCTTAGAGATATTCCAGACTATAGAGTGGTGGTACCCGCGAATCTGGGACTTGTTTGCTTTGAAACTCTGGCTATAATTGCTTTGCGCATTGTCAGATGAAAAACCCTTTACAAATTTATCTTCTTTATCGTCTGTTTCAGGCCGACATTCTTCCAGTTTATCAACATTTTCTTCTTTATCGTCTGCTTCTGGCGAATTTCCTGACTCTTCATCTTCATCAATTTGATGCTTGTTCTTTCGCCCAAACGAGTTCATGTCGTACCCTGCAACTATTTTAATATCTGTAAGGCTAAGGGAGGCATGTTCGAGGTATTGTAGTTTTATTGCTATTTTATATGCAAACCATTCGATGAACTCATTGAAAGAATGATAGAATAAGTTGCAGTAGCTGTATTTTTCGGTAATATATTTGTGTAATGTCTTTAGCGATTTGATGCTTGATATTTTATGTTCTTCCTCTATGCAAACCGCTTCACCCAGAAGATACTTTTTAATCTCAGGACCGTCGGAATCCCACACCACAACATTTTTACCGCCCGCTTCTTTGTTCATTTGCGCCAGTTTTTTAAGAAATTCAGAGATGTTATAATACTCGGTGAGATCAATAATAATCAGTAGCCGCAGCGATTCTTTGAGCCGTTGACATATATCCCGAGAGACCTTGAGTAACATATTGTCTATTTCGGTTTGATCGAGATTATTGGGGACCTTTATTGCTGTAATGCTTTTGAACATGCCCGACCCAAGGAAATCGGGTTCTTGCGGTGACATGATGATTTTCAAAATTAATTGAAGTGAAACTATGGGGATGCCTGTCTTTTGACTTATATCTGAAATAGTACCGGCAAGATCCGTGGCAAGGCCCAGAATCTTGTTGATGACGTGTCCGCTCTTTCCTGAATAACGAAGAATCATATTCTGAAAGTAACCTTCAACATCTCCGCCAGCCTTCAGCCAGCCAGCAAGTTCGTCCATTTCGCGCTCTTTAAAAATAAGTCCACTGTTCATCGCAAAAGGGAAGAAGGGGAAATTTTTGTGTTGTAGCGGCATATCTACCGTCATGAGCAAAAGAGTATTAAGACTGTCCTCCTCTTCTTGCACTTTTTTGCTTAGAAGGTAATTGATGCATCGAAGGAATAGCGGCCCATACATGGAATGGGTAAGCATGAAGTCCGTGATAGAGTCCAGCGCATCTTTAAACCTCATTTTTTGTAATGCTTTAAGCTCCTCAACAGTATAACCAATCATGCCCTTGTCTCCATAATCTACAATTTACCAATTATTACAATCAAAAGTCGAATTGTCTTTGTGTCCTCAGCGCCACTAAATCATCCTCAATTAATATTGGTCCACCTTTGGCACATATTATCACAGCAGGGAGGCGTAGAAGCCTACCAATATTAATAGTGGGGGAGGTGAGAATATCGGTTAAGGCTTTACGGTTTGTGGATATGTATGCAAACTTAAATAAAAAAATAGAAGGAGAAGTAAATGATTACTATAGGATTGGTTAATAAAAGCGGCGCTGTTCTTGCTGCAGGCAGCACGTTCAATAAAACAGATGATGCCGTTTCGAAGCAAACAAACAATATCTTTAAACCTTATGATGGTAGGCCTGTAGGCGTGATGATAGATGAAGATGCCCAATTTATGGGGATTCCGATGAGGCAGGTTATGCTTGACTATCAGTATGCGCAAAACACAGGCAGATTTGGCACTCTGAAAGAATATGTCATGGATTTTGTTGGGTATCTCCAGAATAAAGCAAAATCTTACTCAGAAATGGAACAGGAGGAATGTGTCAGGTCTGTCGTCAGCACAGAGTTTTTACTGACAAACATGATGATTGAAGAGATGTGTGAAGACAAGGGGATAGGGACGACAGCAGCTGTCAGGGAGTTGGCTGAAAACGTGATAGGGAAAAAGTACGAATATTGTATGGTCAGTGAGCCAGACCCTTCAGTCGATGAAAACTACGAGAAGAGCTTTCGTAAAAAATATGAAGCGGTTATCAAAGACTCAATCAAAGAGGCGTTTAACAATGTTAATTTCAGTAAAAAAACTGAGGAAGAATTGACGCAGTTAGGGGTATGTTTATTTTCTAAATCAGTGCCTCGGTGGTATAACGCGAAAAGTCCAAGCCTTATGTTTGCCGGCTATGGAGATGCAGAGGAGCTCCCGCAAATTTATTCTTTACGGATTTTTGGGGTAGCTGATTACAGGGTCAAGCATGATCTTATTGAACATGAATTCCCCGCCATCGACGACAATATTTATTCAGTGATAGCACCGTTTGTATCAAGTGAGGCTATATTAAATTTCGTAAATGGCATAGACCCTGAGTATGAGATAAATGTTATGAAGGCCTTATATTCTGCACTTAATGAATACCATTCCAGCGTTGTTGATGAGCTGGAAAAACTGGGGATCAGAAAAAATAATAAAATATATGAAAATATAATAAATAAAAGAAATAGCAGTATAGACAAACCTATTGATAATATTGTGGCGCATGAATATTCAAGTCATCAGAAGCCGTTCCATGGGAAAATGGCCACTTTATCAAAGAATGAGATGGCGTCCCTTGCGGAGGCACTTATTCGGTTAGCCTTTTTAAAATATGAGTTTTCAGGAAGAATAGATACCTCTGAAATTCTTATAGAGATTGCCTCAATTACAAAAGAAGAGGGGGTTCCAATGGGTAAAGAGGACCCTTCAAATAAGGCTGCTGAGGTTTTGGCAGGGTAAGCAAGTGGAGAAAGGGTTTCTGACAGTAGATGAGGTTTCACAATATCTGAACATAAAGAGAAGCACTCTATATGCCCAGGTGTCTGAGATTCCTCATTACAAATTAGGGAATTTATTGAGATTTAAAAAGGAAGAAATTGATGGATGGATGGAAACGAAAAAAGTAGGTGGGGCAATACAGCTGCAGGTAAAGAAGGCAAGAAGGGGTTCGGAACAGTCTATAGATTCAAAAAACCGCGCTATTTCGATTGTTCAAAAGGCAATTGACGATGTAAACGGCAAGAGGTATAATTCTGGTGGGAAATCAGACCATAGTATCAGGGGCCTCGGAAAGGAGAGATAAAATGGGTTTATTTAAAAGAGGCCAGACCTGGTGGGTAAGTTTTACCTACCAAGGTAAACAGGTAAGGCATTCAACAGAAACAGATGACAAGAAATTGGCTGAGAAGATTTATCACAAGGTCAGGACGGAAGTTAATGAAGGGAAGTGGTTTGCACCTCCAATTGAAGAAGCCACATTCCAAGAGCTTGCTGATGACCTTTTTGCTGATTATAAGATGAATCAGCGGAAGTCATTATGGAGGATTGAAATCAGCGTGAAACACCTGCAGAAGCTTTTTAAAGGATATACATCGAGCAAGATAACCACCAAAGAAGTCAAGAAGTACATCTCTATGAGATTTGACGAAGGGGTTATTAATGGAACAATTAATAGAGAGCTCACAACTCTCAAAAGAATGTTCTCTTTGGGGATAAAGCAGACTCCCCCTAGGGTTTTGCTAATTCCATTTATCCCGAAACTGAAAGAGGCTAATGCAAGGACTGGCTATTTCGAGCATAATGAGTATCTGAGACTAAAAGAAACTTTGCCTGATTATTTGAAACCAGTTTTAACAACCGGATACTATACGGGGATGCGAAAAGAAGAAATATTGTCTCTTACTTGGCGGCAGGTCAACATATTTGAGAAAAAGATAACTCTTGATGCCGACACTACAAAAAATGATGAAGCAAGAGCTATCTACCTCACAGGAGAACTGTACGATGTCATACTCAATCAGTGGAAACTAAAAGAGTCTCAATATCCGCAATGCTCATACGTGTTTTCAATAAGCGGACAGAAGATCAAAAGTATCAGAATGCAATGGGGAAAAGCTTTGGTTGGGTGTGGATATAGACCCACTTTTAAATGTAAGAATTGCGGAACAATTGTTGAACTGGAGGTTGGGCAGAAGAGAAAAGACCTCAAATGTATCAAATGCCGTGGCACCAGATTCAAGACACACAACAAATTGTTTCACGATTTGAGGAGGACTGCCGTAAGAAACATGGTTAGAGCAGGTGTACCCGAAAAGACTGCAATGAAAATAAGCGGTCATAAAACGAGAGATGTATTTGACAGATATAATATTGTAAGTGAAGAGGACCTGAAAGATGCCTGCGAAAAGGTTTCTCGATATCACGGTGAAAATTCAAAAAACGAGCTTCAGGAGCAAAATTATCACAATTTTATCACAATGCCAGGGTCAAGGTGAAGAAGTGTCTTTATTTCCGTACATCCTAAATTGTAAGTTATTGAAATTACTAATGGCGGAAGTACATGGGAATCGAACCCACCCAGCAGTTATTCGCCGCTGCACTGGTTTTGAAGACCAGGAGGCCCACCAGGCGCCTTGGTACTTCCATACAGATAAATAATAGTGAATGCGCGGGGTAATGTCAACTATAGAACAGAGAAAGACCCGGAAAGAGAAGAATGATGAACCGTCAGACCTCAACTAAGGTTTTTACGGTGCGAAATTGGAAAGCTGATACGGGATATCTTTCTTTTCCAATTTTTCTAACTTCTCAATGATTTCCTTTTTCTCGAAGTAGACAAGGCTATCTGCAATCTCCCTGAGGGCTGTAACGACTTCACGGTTTGTTGACCTGACAAGGGGCTTAGATCCTTTGAGGAGTTGCTTTGCCCTCTTGGCAGAGAGGTGAACGAGTTCAAAACGATTTTCTACCTTATCCATGCAGTCTTCAACGGTTATTCTTGCCATAAAGTCTTCCCCCTTATTTTTCCAATTGTGCGTGTAAAATCATTGTAAGCTGTGTTGATGTTTTCATTGACTATAGTATAATCGAAAAATCCTTTTTTATCAATCTCTTCTTCTACGCGTTGCATTCTCATACCTATTTCTTTTTCGCCCCTCAAAGCGAGTCTTTTTATCAATTCCTCCCTGGACGGTGGTTCAATAAATATCAGATATGCATAAGGGTATTGATTCTTTACATTCAATGCCCCTTTTACGTCGATATCAAGAACAATATCCAAGCCCCCCTCAAGGGTTTCAAAAACTTCTTTTTTTGGAGTACCGTAAAGATAGCTGTAAACATTTTCCCATTCGAGAAAATCATTTTTATGTATCATCTCTTTAAAAGTATCCCTGTCGACAAAATAATAGTCTTTCCCGTTTGTTTCGTTTTGCCGTTTTTCCCTTGTGGTATAAGAGACGGAAAAGGTGCTGTTATGGTCTTCAGCTAAAAACCGCCTTATGAGTGTACTTTTACCTGCACCTGAAGGCCCCGAAACCACAAATAAATGTCCTTTGTTTTTTTTCACCTTGAGCCCTGTTCTTTATTCCACATTCTGTGCCTGCTCACGCATCTTTTCGATCTCAACCTTTATCTGAACAACCCTCTCATTGATATAGAGGTCGTTAGATTTGCTTCCGATAGTATTTGTCTCCCGTACCATTTCCTGGATAATAAAATCGAGCTTTCTCCCAACCGCATCGGGCGAGCTTAACGTACTTTTGAAATTTTCTATATGGCCTTTCAGTCTCATAATTTCTTCTGCAATATCAAGACGCTCCATGTAGATAGCCAGCTCCTGCAACACCCTGATTTCGTCGATGGAAGTTGATTTTGCAACCTCTATCATCTTTTCCTTCAGCTTCTCTTCGTGGGCTTTAATCGTTAGAGGCCATCTGCCCTCTATTTCGCTGAGGTTGTTCATAATCGTTTTTAAACGTTCCTTCAGATCTTTCCTGATAAGCCTTCCTTCTTTAGTCCTTTCTTCGTTCAGCTTTTTAAGTAAATCCTCAAATGACCGTATCAGGTTGTCTTCTGAGATGTTGTTATTCTCTTCATAGCTTAGGATATCCCTGAAGTTCAAAATATTTTCTACGGTCAGGTCGCCCTTTAGGCCATACACGTTCTTCAACACATTTACCAGATCGAGGTATTGTTTCACTGCAATCTCGTTTATCTTTGGAGCATTCCACCCGCCGCTTATTCTTTCCCACTTTATCGTTATATCTACCTTGCCTCTTTTGATGTGCTTCTTTGCCAATTCCCTCAGTTTTTGCTCATAGAGGTAATCTATCTTCGGGAGTTTCAGATTAATTTCAAGATAACGGCTGTTTAACGCCCGTACCTCGCCTGCAATCTTCCCTGTTTCACATTCCATTTCTGCTTTTGCAAACCCTGTCATGCTCTTGATCATAGCCAGCTCCCTTCTTGCTTATCTTTCTATCTTTGCCCTTTCATACCCAGCTTCCCATATTCGAAACTTCGTAATTCCGCTACTTCGTGCCTTTTCAGTTTCTCTTTCAATAGCCCTCTCCACCTGTTTAATAATAAAACAATATCCTTGCCCCCGTAGTCAGGATATGTCCATCCGAGGGGTCTGTAAGTTCCGGCGCTGAAGGTAAGCGTGAGGTCTCCGTATATCCCCTTGCCAACGTAGATTCTGTGGGCGTACCCTTTCGTTGTGGCGAGAACAACGTTTTCGAGGGATAGATATCCGGGGTCAATATTTACCATTCTTTTGCCTTTAAGCGCAAGCACGAGTTCCATTTCATTCGTTATTAATTGAATATCAGAAAGCATATCCCTCTGAAAGAGCGACTCAAAGAGGATAAATATCCGCGAGAGATTACCGCCCATCTCTCTGTCATAATAATCTGTCTGGGAAAATAGCATGGGGGGTGTTTCTTCCTGAAAATTACCGATTGCCGCCTGAAGTCTTTTCTTTGCATCAAAGAGGGGGATTTCATCGCTGAACATAATGCTCGTAAAAAACTGAACAGCCTTTGGTGTGTTTGCTATACCCATAACATGAAATACTCCCTGTTTTTTCTCTCTTTTTCCCGAGGCGCTTCCACAATATCGACATATTTCAAACCAAGCGTATGTCCAAATACCTTGATATCATCAATTACCCCCTCAATCTTCTTCCCGTCCTTCACAATACCGCCCTTTCCCACTTCAAACCTCCCGACCTCGAACTGCGGCTTTACAAGTGAAATTACATTACCGCCGGAATTAAGAAGGGGCTTTACAACAGGGAGTATCTTTTTGAGTGATATAAAGGATACGTCCATGGTAATAATATCTAACTTTTCACCAATATCATCAAAGGTGAGGTACCGGGCATTAAAATTCTCCTTTACTATAACCCTTCCGTCATTTCTCAAGCTTTCGTGCAACTGGTGTGTCCCTGCATCAATTGCATATACACGAGAAGCACCTGATTTTAAAAGGTAATCAACAAATCCGCCCGTTGATGAGCCAATATCGGCTGCCTTTTTATTTCTTATGCTGACGCCGAATGTCTTTATTGCCTTCTCGAGCTTTACTCCGCCATAGCCTACATAGGGGATGGGGTTTTTCCTGACTTCAATTGCAGCATCATGAGGCACTTTCATATCAGGCTTGACAACCCGTTCGGTTCCGATGTATATCTCGCCTGCCATGATAAGAATCTTCGCTCTTTCACGCGAAGGAGCGAGTCCTTGATTCGTGAGCACTACATCTACCCGTTCTTTAACCACTGTCGTATTGTACTTTTTATGCCTTCCACGTTGAGACCGATCTGTTCTCTCAGTATACTCTGAGCGCCATGCATCAGAAACATATCAGGCATGCCTGCCCTATGGACAGCTGCGTCTATCCTCTCCTCTGACAGTATTTCCATCACTCCGCTCCCAAACCCGCCAATGACGGTATTTTCCTCCACCGTTAAAATCTTTTTTATGGATGTTGCTGTATCAATAAGCATATCCCTGTCCATTGGCTTTATAAATCGTCCGTTTATGACCGTGCACTGTATTCCTTCTTCTCCGAGTTCCATGGCAGCCGATAGCGATGGATAAACAGCGTTGCCGCAGGCGATGATTGCAAGGTCATTGCCTTCTTTAAGTTTCTCCCATTTTCCCACTGGGATTTCCGTAAAATCTTTATCCGGCGGGGCGCCCAGGGCCTCGCCTCTTGGGTACCTTATCGCAGCAGGTTTCCCGTATAGATACGCAGAATAAAGCATCTGCTTCAACTCGTTTCCGTCTTTCGGGGCCATGAGTATCATATCGGGAATATGTCTGAAATATGTGAGGTCAAAAGCACCATGGTGGGTGGGACCATCCTGGCCTACAATGCCGCTCCGGTCAACGGCGAAGACAACGGGAAGTCCCTGGAGGCACACATCTAATATGATCTGATCATACGCCCTCTGCAGAAAGGTTGAATATATCGCCACAAAAGGTTTTAAACCGCCCAGCGCAAGGGCGGCGGCAAAGGTAACCCCATGTTGCTCTGCAATACCGATATCGTAAAACCTGTCAGGAAAACGCTGCGAAAATTTCTCAAGCCCGGTTCCCAGACCCATAGCAGCAGTAATGGCTATTACCTTATCGTCTCTTTCGGCAAGGTCAATAATCGTATCCCCGAAGATGTCCGTATAGGAAGGCACCCCGTTTTTTGTGGAACTGCCCGTTTCTATCTCAAAGGTTGAAACACCGTGAAACCGTGCAGGATCATCCTCGGCATGGGTATATCCTCTCCCTTTTTTCGTAACCACATGGACCAGGATAGGACCCTTTAATCTCCTGATATTTCTTAATGTTTCGATGAGATAATTGAAATTGTGTCCGTCCACAGGACCAAAATATTGAAATCCAAGCTGTTCAAAAATGATCCCGGGCGTAACGAATCCCTTAACCGATTCTTCAATGTGTTTTGCAACTTTATATACCGTATCGCCCAGCGCAGGGATATTTTTCAGCATCCTCTTCAACTCTTCCCTGGCATTGCTAACGAATTCACCTGTCATTATTCTGTTGAGATATGAAGAGAGGGCACCAATATTTTTCGAAATGGACATTTCATTATCATTCAGGATTACAACTATATCGCTTTTCAAGTGACCTGCATGGTTTAATGCCTCAAAAGACATGCCACCCGTGAGCGAACCGTCGCCGATTACCGTAATGATCTTGTGATACTGGTTCATCTTTTTTCTCGCCTCTGCAAGTCCCACGGCTATGGAAATGGAATTGCTGGCGTGACCCGTGTTAAACACGTCGTATATGCTTTCTTTCCTACTCGGAAAACCGCTCAGCCCGTCGTCCTGCCTGAGTGTCCCGAATCGATCCCTTCTTCCTGTCAGTATTTTGTGTGCGTAACACTGGTGACCCACATCCCATATGATTTTATCAGCGGGGGTGTCGAAGACATGGTGGAGCGCGATAGTCAACTCCACAACGCCGAGGCTTGAAGACAAATGCCCCCCTGTTTTTGAGACTACATCTATAATTAATGTTCGTATTTCATCCGATAGGATTATGAGTTCCGGGATAGTTAATTTTTTTAAATCATCGGGGGAATTGATTTTTTCGAGGAACATCAGACGACCCTATTACCCAGGAACCTCGCAAGATCTGAGAGTATTATTGCCTTGTCTCCTAAGAATTCTATTGATTTTGTAGCTTCTTCTATAAGCTGTTCCAACTTGATTTTTGATGCCGTAATACCATAATGCTTTATATACGTTTGTTTACCCGTATCTTTTTTGAGCCGCTTTCCCACTAACTCTTCATCGCCTTCGGCGTCCAGTATGTCATCCATGATCTGAAAGGCAAGCCCGATACATTCGGCATATTTTGTAAATTTTTTTAGTTCTCGGACCTTTGAACCTCCCATAATGGCGCCTATCCGCACCGAAGCCTTTATCAGCGCCGTTGTTTTGTGCATATGTATATAGTTGAGAATGTTTTTTGTCCCGGCCTTTCCGTCATAGAGAACATCCATCACCTGACCACCCACCATACCATCAGCGCCGGAAGCTGTGGCAATCTCAAAGATAATCTGTTTGAGGACTTTAGGGCTTATATTCTCAGTGTAATGATTGTCGACCATAATACGGAAAGCCTCGGTAAGCAGAGCATCGCCGGCAAGGATGGCAACGGCATCACCGAACACCTTATGACATGTGGGCCTGCCACGCCTTATATCGTCGTCGTCTATACTCGGGAGATCATCATGAATGAGCGAGTAGGTATGTATCATCTCTATCGCGCAGGCAAGGGGGAGTAAATCATCACTCGATTTTCCATTTGCTTCGCATGTCGCAACAGCAAGTATGGGCCTTATCCTCTTGCCGTTAGAAAACAGCATGTATTCCATGGCATCACGCAACATGCCTGGCGTGGTTTTAAAGGAAGCAAAAACATCCTTTAATGTGTTTTCTACAATTATTCGTTTATCGTGAAGATATGTTCCAAGCTCCATCATGCGTCATCCAGCAAAAAAGGTCTTTTTTCTATTGTGTCGTCTTCCTTTTTAATGAGGACCTCCACCTTCTTTTCTATCTCGTCAAGTCTTTTCGAAAGCTCCCTGGTAAGAGAAAGTCCCTCTTTGAAAAGGTTCAACGACTCATCGAGGGAGATATTCCCTTCATCAAGCGTTTTTACAATCCCTTCAAGTTTTTTCAAGCCGTCTTCGAACTTCATATTGTACCGCTATTATAAAATTTAAAATTGGAGATTTTCAAGTTGATAATTTGCAATAAACAATGTAATTTTATGAATCAGCCATGGCAAACCTCGTTATGAAGTTCCCCATCACGAAAGAAGGGTATGAAAACCTGAAAAAGGAGCACGAATACCTGCTCAATATAAAAAGACCGAAAATCATTCAGGCTATAGAGGTAGCACGAGAACACGGCGATTTATCAGAAAATGCCGAATATGATGCAGCAAAGGAAGAGTTTCAGTTCCTACAGAAAAAAGTTGCGGAAATTGAGGGAATGATACGGAATTCTGAAGTTATTGCTATCAGGAATATAGAGCATGAAAGCATTGAGTTCGGATGCAATATTACTTTAATAAATCTCGACACCGATGAAGAGGTGGTTTACCAGTTAGTCGGTCCTTACGAATCAGACATACAAAAAGGAAAGATATCTATGAGCTCTCCACTCGGGAGGGCGCTCCTGGGCAAATCCGTTGGTGATGAGGTCAATTTCTCAGCACCGGGCGGCCTGAGAAACTACGAAATAGTCAAAATTATCTGAGCTTCCCTCTTCGGCTTTACAATTTATCGCCTCTGATCCCTCCTTTTCATGTTATTCACTACACTCTCAAGCCTCATCTTTGCTGCAATGTCCAGGGCAGTTTTGTTTTCTTTATTTGTGATAGTCAGGTCAGCACCCCTTTCAATGAGAAATGAAGCAATGCCCGTATGCATTCTCATGCAGGCATTCATAAGCGGGGTGTTACCAAATTTATCCTGAACATTCAGGTCAGCCTTATATTCTGCAAGTAATTTCACAATATCTATGTGTCCGTTTCTGCTTGCAAGAATAAGAGGTGCATCACCATTATTATCCTGAACATTTACATCAGCACCCCTTGCCATTAATAATCTGGCGGTTCCCAGATGACCGCGTACGCAGGCATAGAGGAGAGGGGTATTGCCAAGCTTGTTTTTTACGTTAACCTGTGCCCCGCTATCAACGAGAAGCCGTGCAGTATCAACAAAGCCGAACATGCATGTTGTGACAAGGGGTGTTGAGCCATTTGTATCGATAACGTTAACGTCTGCACCTTTTTCTATCAGAATCCGCACGTTCTCCGGGTTACCCTTCTCGCATGTTTTCATTAATAGTTCAGTAAACTGATTGCTCATACCCTGCCTCCTTTACTTTAAATAACCAATTTACAAGCTACTCCAAATTACACCTGTCTGCCTCATCCAAGGCACAGGCGGGAAAGTTTGATATTGTTCTATATATATCATAAATTATGCATATGGCAAGGGATTTACTTCAACTTTCCCGCATAAAATATGAATTTAAAGTTACTGTTCTTGACGATAAATTGATAAATAATTCTTGACAAATAGGCATTTTCAGTAGAGAATCTTGTCAAAAAGCAGGTACTGCATAACGAAGGAGGGACTTTACATTATGAAAAAACTGGTAAGTATTATAACGGTTGCTTTTTTTGTAATGATTACAGGAATCGCGCAGGCCAGTCAATTCGGACCTCAAGAGCCTACTGCAAAAGACGGGAGTTTTTCAATGAGCGCCGGTTATACCTACTATACAGGAAAATGGGAAGGTGGCGGAGATAATTACACGATGACGCAGAACCAGGCCTTCATACAGGGAAGTTTCACATTTAAAAAACTGTGGGAGGTTTACGCGAGGGTGGGTGGCGCCAATATGAAAATCGATGACCTCTTTGTTTCGGGTGAAAACTTCCAGGACAAGACACAATTTTTTGGCACAGCCGGTCTTAAAGGTCTTCTTTACAATACCCCTGCTTTCGGAATCGGACCTTTTCTTCAGGCAAGCTATTTCGGGGATTACAAGGATAGCAGGACCGTCACAAGCGGAGGGACATCAGGAACATGGGATCTGAAATGGAAAAACCAATGGGACGTGACTTTCGGTATCGGTATGCAAACAAAGCTGAGCAGCGTTATTTTGTATGGCGGTCCCTTTGTTTACTGGGCTCAGGCAAGCCTCGACTCCTCAAGTGCAGTCAACAATATCCCTAACAGGTCTTACACATTTAACGAAAAGAATAACATAGGCGGTTATTTAGGGCTTAGAATACCGGCAACAAAAAATATCAGCGTGGATGTCGAGGGAGAAATTAAAAACAACGTAACGGGCGGCATAAAAATTAATTACGCCTTCTGAGCAGAAATTATTAACAATCTCGAGATAGCAGGCTTATTGTATTTGAATGGTGAGAAAGGACGGCAATTATGCTGCCCTTTCTTTTTTTATCTTTATACAAACTAACGCCAATTCGGCTGACCAGATAAATCAATATTATGTATAGACACACCTTTACATGATATTATTGGGTCGATCAAAAATATAACAAAGGGGGTTTGCATGGAAAGAGATATTGAAGGGTTGCATAAATCTCTTTTAAACAACCTGACTTATAGCCTTGGGAAGGATATGTACTCAGCTACGACAAGGGATAAGTTCAACTCGGTTGTGCTGTCTGTCAGAGGGCTCCTCGTTGAACAGTGGATCAACACCCAGCAACGCTATTATGATGTTAATGCAAAAAGGGTATATTACCTGTCCCTCGAGTTTCTCATGGGACGGCTCTTAAGGAACTATGTTATCAACCTTGGGCTTTCGGATGAATACGGCAAGGCAGTGGACATCCTCGGACTCAGTTACGAAGATGCTCTTGAGTACGAATGGGATGCAGGCCTTGGTAACGGCGGCCTGGGCAGGCTTGCCGCCTGTTTTCTCGATTCGCTTGCCACACTCCAATATCCGGGATATGGTTATGGCATTCGTTACGAATACGGCATCTTTTATCAGAAGATAAAGGATGGTTTTCAAATAGAGGTGCCCGATAACTGGTTGAGATATGGCAACCCCTGGGAGTTTCCCAGGCCGGAGCTTTTATATCCGGTTCGTTTTTATGGAAAAATCGACACCATTACGGGCGGCGGCAGATATAAGATGAAATGGGTGGGTGGCGATGAGGTCATGGCCATGGCCTATGACTATCCCGTCCCGGGGTTTCGTAATAAAACGGTAAATACGCTTCGCCTGTGGGCGGCAAAATCAACAAGGGATTTTGACCTTGAATATTTCAACAGCGGCGATTATATCAGGGCCGTTCAGGATAAAAACAGCAGTGAGAATATATCTAAAGTGCTTTATCCCAGCGACCAATACGCTGCCGGTAAAGAATTGAGGTTAAAACAGCAGTATTTCTTTGTGAGCGCCACACTAAAAGACATTATCAGAAGGTATAAGAAATATCACCAGAGCTACAATGAATTCTCCGAAAATGTTGCCGTCCAGCTTAACGACACCCACCCCTCTGTCGCAATTCCGGAGCTTATGAGGATTTTTGTTGACGATGATGGCCTTGATTGGGACAGCGCACGGGAGATAATTTCAAAGACCTTCGGCTACACCAATCACACGGTGCTGCCTGAGGCCCTTGAAACGTGGTCGGAGGGCCTCTTTGGCTACCTTTTGCCTCGCCATCTCCAGATTGTTCAGGAGATGGATCGAAGGTTCCTGGTGCAGGTATCGGCAAGGTTTCCCTATGAGCCGGAGCGAAAAAAGAGGATGTCAATCATTACGGGTGACGTGGAACGATCTGTCAATATGGCCCGGCTCGCAATCATAGGAAGCCACAGCGTTAACGGTGTTTCAGAACTTCATACCGATATTTTGAAAAAAAGTGTATTCAGAGATTTCAACGAGATGATGCCGGAAAAGTTTAAGAATGTGACGAACGGCATTACACCGAGGCGCTGGCTCCTCCAGTCTAATCCACATCTATCCAGCCTTATTACAGAAACAATCGGCGATAAATGGATGACAAATCTCGAAGAGCTAAGAAATCTGGAGACCTTTGCAGACGATAAAGAATTCTGCAAGGAATTTCGTCTGATAAAGGAGGCGAATAAGAATGACCTGTCCGATTATCTTTTTAAGGCCTACTGGCTTTCTTTCCCTTCGGACTATATGCTCGACTGCCAGACAAAACGACTGCATGAGTATAAACGCCAACTGCTGAATATTCTTCATGCCATCACCATATATAACAGGATCAGGGAAGGGAGGGTTGATAAAAATCTTACACCGAGAACCGTCCTGTTCTCCGGAAAATCGGCCCCCGGGTATTTTATCTGCAAACTCATCATCAAGCTCATCCATAATGTAGGCGCCGCTGTTGATGCCGATCCGGCGGCAAGCGATATGTTAAGGGTAGTTTTTGTCCCCAATTACGATGTAAGCCTTGCCCAGCGCATTATGCCTGCAGCAGAACTTTCAGAGCAGATTTCCACTGCCGGATATGAAGCGTCGGGAACGGGCAACATGAAGTACACCATTAACGGGGCACTGACTATCGGAACCCTTGACGGTGCAAACGTAGAAATAAGGGAAGAGGTGGGAGACGAAAATTTCTTTCTCTTCGGCCTCAAAACAGAAGAACTCACAGCGATGCGGGTCTCCTATAATCCTCGTCAGTACTATGAGGAAAATAAAGAACTTAAACAGGCCATAGACCAGATTTCCGGGGGGTATTTTTCGCCGGATCTTCCGCAGTTATTCCAGCCCATTATAAGCTCTCTCCTCGACCTCGACCAGTATTTCGTTCTGGCCGATTATGCCTCTTATATGGAATGTCAGGAAAGGGTAGACAGGGCCTATCGCAACAAAGACCATTGGACAAAGATGGCCGTCCTCAATGTGGCACGGTCCGGAAAATTCTCAAGCGACAGGGCTATCCGAGAGTATGCTGAAACTATCTGGAATATTCAGCCCGTGCCTGTATAGGAAAAACAAATGGCAGACGCTAAAAACAAAATATTCATGCTGGGGGTAGTACACAGGGACGCAGAGGGGCCAAATCTGCTCCACCAATGGCTTGAACGAATCATGCCCCGCATCATCACCATTGAGTTTTCTCATTACGGCTTAACGTTTAGAAATAAAAAAGGCAAAGAATATAAAAAAAGGATCAGGGAAGTCATGACAATAATTAAGGAGAATAACTGGAAATATAACGCAGAAACATTGACGGATCTCTTTTCTTATATTGATATGCCCTATGAATATGAAATTGCGTCTCGATATACAAAAAAACACAACGGGTTACTATATTTAATCGATCTTGATATTTTTTCACATCTCAAGCTCATAAACAGTGAAGAACTTTTTCAGCCGGCCAACATTGAGAAGCTTCTCTGCAATGGTAAAAACCATTGTAACGTGAGCGAGAAGGCCATGGCAAAGCTGTTTTTTGAGGGTGGGGTAAAAGTTGCTCGCTATACAGAAGAAATGCACGCAAGAGACAGGTATATGAGGGATAAAATATCAATACTCATGAGGGCACATAAGGACAAAAGATTTCTCCACATCTGCGGGTGGCAGCACCTGGAGGACCCCCATAACCTGTATACCCCTCTGAATCCTGAGAAGGTGTTTATCTATGATAAAACTGTTCGTATTTGACCTCGGGAACGTAATCCTGCCTTTTGAACACAGGCAGATTGCAACAGAACTCTATGAAAAATCCAGAGACAAGGCACGTTTTGCACCTGACGAAATATTTACGTTTATGTTTGGAAGGGATAAAGGGTTTATTAATGATTATGAAACCGGGCAGGTATCTTCGGAAGAATTTTTCGGACGGCTGAAAGAGCGTTACAAGCTTGACATAACCTTTGAAAAATTCGCAGATATATGGAATCCAATTTTTTGTGAGAATCAGGAGGTCAATGACGCTATATTGCACCTGAAATCGAAGGGCTACCCCATATTTCTTCTGAGCAATACGAACGAGCTCCATTTCTCGTATATTATTGACCAGTATCCTATCGTGCACGAGCTGGACGAATGGATACTCTCCTTTGAGGCAGGCGTAAAAAAGCCGGAGAAGAGAATCTATGAAATGATCTTTGAAAAGATGGATGTTCATAAAAACGAGGTATTTTACATAGACGACATTGAGCGGTATGTGGAAGCAGCAAAAGAGTTCGGCATACAGGGGATGGTATTTAAAGATGCCGGTGGTTTGTGGAAGGCTATTAACGAAATCGTGAAAGGCAGGGAAGGCGGTTGTTGAGTAAGTTGAGTGGGTTGAGTATGGGGAAGAGGGGAAAGACCGAAGTTACGAAGATGGGAGAAAGGTAAAAAATGAAAGTAGAAGGAAGAAGGTGGGATAGGAGTTATAATGATAAGGTATCCGAACATTGACCCGGTAATTATTAAAATAGGTCCTCTCTCTATGAGATGGTATGGTCTTATGTATATCTTCGGCTTTGCCTCCTCCTATCTCCTTACGCTTTACCAGTTGAAGAAAAAAAAATCCTTAAAGATAAGCAGGGCCGCCGTTGACGACCTCTATTTCTATCTGATCCTCGGACTTATTGTCGGCGCACGGCTTGGATACGTGTTTTTTTACAACATCGGGTTCTATATCGATAATCCCCTTGAAATACTTGTAGTATGGCATGGAGGGATGTCCTTTCATGGCGGGCTTATAGGAACTTTCATCGCAGGCTATTTTGTCATAAAAAAATGGCGTCTCAATTTCTTTACCGTGGTAGACCTTATTGTACCTACAGTTCCTGTTGGCATTGGTTTCGGGAGACTCGGGAATTTTATCAACGCAGAACTTTTCGGCAAAACCTCGGATGTGCCATGGGCAATGGTATTCCCACATGGAGGGAATATTGGGAGGCATCCTTCACAACTCTATGAGGCATCCCTGGAAGGCCTTGTACTTTTTGTGGTACTGTGGATCTATAAGGACAAGAAAAAACGGGATGGCGATGTTTTTGCGCTTTTTCTCATTCTCTATGGGACATTCAGGATATTTTGTGAGTATTTCAGGGAACCTGATCAGCAGGTTGGATATATTCTAAACATGCTTACCATGGGTCAGATATTAAGCGGTTTCATGATCCTTGTTGGATTATTCCTCAAATTCTTCTATCTGCCCAGACGGAAAGTATAAAAACCGGCTCAATATCTTATTAAACAAACAAAAAAGATATGGGTGGATGGGATCACCCATATCTTTTTACTCTTTATTAACTACACTTCTTTTTCTTCAAGAATAGGATGGAAAACGGGCTGGTTGAAAGTGTGAAGAAACCATCCTTTCCCCCGGTTTTATCAAATCCCTGTTTTACCCTGCCTTTAGTTCCTTCATTTTTGCGGTAAGGGCAGGCAATACTTCTTTCCAATCCCCGACGATACCCAAATGGGCTACGTTGAAGATGTTAGCATCTTTATCCTTATTTATAGCCACAATGCACTTTGATCCCAGGCAGCCGGCGATATGGGCCATAGCGCCGGAGAGACCCACAGCTATGTAAATTTTAGGGCTGACAACTTTTCCGCTCTGGCCCACCTGGAGTGTCGCCGGTGCCCAGCCTTCGTCACATGCAACCCTCGTACCGCCAACAGCACCTCCAAAAACGTCAGCGAGTTCACGGAGTTTCGCAAAGTCGGCAGCAGTACCCATGCCGCGTCCACCGGCAACCACGACCTCAGCGTCTTCCAGCTTTACGCCTGTCACTTCTTCTTTTATTTTCTCAACAACCTTGACTTTAAGGGCCGAAGCATCGAGCTTGTCTTCTACAGGGATAACCTTACCCTGCCGCGAGTCATTGCGTTCTGCCGGCGGCACTACTTTCGCTCTCATGGTAGCCATCTGAGGCCGTGCAGACTTTGACAGCATCGTGGCAAGGGCATTGCCACCGAAAACAGGCCTGGTCGAAACGAGGAGCTTCGTCGCCGGATCGATAGCCAATGCTGCACATTCCATAGCGAGCCCGCCGCCTAAGCGGCCATTCAGCCTTGGAGATAGATCGCAGCCGATATCGGTATGACCGAAAAGCATAATAGAGGGCAGTACTCTCTTGCAAAGGTTGGCTGTTACCTGAGTGTAGGCATCAGAATTATAATCATTCAAAAGGCTATCTTCAGCAGTATAGACATTGTCTGCCCCGTAGGCGATTGCCTCCTGGCCCAGACTTCCTGCGCTGCTGCCCATTAACAGGACACTTAATTCCTCCCCAAGATCATCGGCGAGTTTTCTTCCGATTCCAAGGAGCTCTATCGTGATGGGCGCTAATTGCCCTCCAGCGATCTCACCGCAAACCAAAACACCTTTATGATTATCCATTTGTTATCCTCCGTTCGTTATTTCAGATTAGCAAGCTTTGAGGCCAGTGCTACGGCAGCTTCGCCCGGAGCTCCGCCGATTATCTCGCACTCGGTTTTCCGTGTCGGCACAGTCAGGCTCGTGACCTCTGTATGGGCATTTCCCTTATCCAGTTGAGCTGCCTCAGCACCGATATCCTGGGCCTTCCATACGGGAACCTGTTTTTTACGGGCCATCATGAGACGCATTCCAGCAGGGAGTCGCGGCATACCTATCTCACTGCTTACGGTAACCAGACCCGGCATAGGAGCTTCAACTATTTCATAACCGTCATTTACAATCCTCTTCACCTTTATATTGCTACCTGCTGCCTCGATGTCGCAAGCCAGGGTAATAACGGGGATGCTAAGTATTTCAGCCAGAATGGAACCGACCTGACCGGCGCCCCAATCAGCGGCCTGACGCCCGCACAGAACGAGGTCGTAAGCACCGATTTTCTGAATAGCCTTTGCAAGAACATGGGCCGTACCAAAACTATCGAGGTTCTCGAATGCCGGGTCGCTGAGGACGAATCCATCATCGGCACCCATGGATATGGCGTGTTTTATCACGTCAGCGGCTTTATCCGACCCTATGCTTATCACAGTTATTTTTCCTTTGTTCTTATCCTTGAGCCTACATGCCGCTTCAACTGCCCGCTCGTCGTATACGCTGATCACGGGGGGCACTCCAGGGGGTGGAACAACCTGTTTTGTCTCGGGGTCAATCTTGAATTTGGCAGGTGGTATTTCGGGGTCAAGCACTTGTTTAACACAGACGATAATATTCATATAATCTCCTCTCCTTTTTAAGATTGCTTCATTGCTTCTTCAACTACTTCAATAAGATCCTTTGCCTTTAACGATTCCTTAACGCCTTTCTGTTCGATACCCTCCTCAAGCATCTGCAAACAATAGGGACATGATGTTACAACAGTATCAACCCCGGTCTTGATGACCTCATCCATACGGACGTGATTGATCTTTGTCGTCCCATGCTGTTCTTCTATCCACATATGTCCGCCGCCGCCGCCGCAGCAGAAGGTGGTGGTCTTGGAACGTTCCATCTCCTTATACCTTGCCTTCGGGATATTTTCCATTATCGTGCGGGGCTCCTGATAAACTCCGTTGTAGCGGCTTAAATAGCATGGGTCATGATAGGTGAGAGTGGAATTCAGTTCATTGGTAAGCTTCAATTTGCCTTGCCTGATCAGATCGGCAAGCAGTTCGGTATAGTGAACTACCTTAAATTCAGCACCATAAAGAGGATACTCATTCTTCAAGGCATTTAAGCAGTGAGGACATAATGTAATAACCTCTTTGATGTTGTAATTCTTAAGTGTTTCTATATTCTCTTCAGCGGAAATCTGAAACTGGAATTCATAACCCGCCCTTCGCGCAGGGTCACCGCAGCAGCCCTCGGCTTCGCCCAGTACGGCGAAATCGACTCCCGCCGCCTGCAGCACCCTTACCAAGGCAAGGGTAGCTAAAACATTACGATCAATAAGGGCCCCGGTACAGCCTACCCAGAGCAGGGTACTGACATCGCCATCATATTCACCCAATATTTTAAGTCCCATATCGTTTGTCCAGTCGCCCCTTAACCTGAGAGACTGGGCACCGGCCCACGGGTTTCCTCTTGTCTGCATATTTCTTAGCATAAGCTGGGCGCTTTCGGGCATTTTATTATGCACAAGCACCAGATTCTGTCTCATCTCAAGCAGCTTTCGGATATGTTCTATGTTTACCGGACATACCTCCTGACAGGCGCCGCAAGTGGTGCATGCCCAAATCTCGTCTTCGGTTACCACATCTCCGATCAGACTCTTACCCTCTCCTTCCGGTTGCGCTCCATTTCCGTTCTTACTATTGCCCGCCGCAAGCAATTTGGGACCTTCTTCCAGCAAATGATCCTTTATGTGGCGGAGAAACTCTCTTGGCGAAAGGGTTTTGCCACTTGTCTGGGCAGGGCAGTTTACGTGGCAACGGCCGCACTTGGCGCAGGCATAAAGGTCGAGTATATCCTTCCATTTAAGATCCTGAATCTTTGATACTCCCAGTTCCGGCGGCTCTTCACTTTCAAGGGCCTCAAGGGGGATGGCATCGAGCACCACCTTGCGGTCCAGCGACTTAAAGAGGACATTGGGTGCAGAGGCAAGAACGTGCAGGTGTTTGGAACGCGGGATATATATCGTGAACACCAGGATCAGTGCGTAATGAAACCACCACGCTCCATGAGAAATTGCAATCATTGTCTCCTTTGAAATTCCGGTGCCGGATATAAACTGAGCAATGGCCGCACTTACAGGGGGCAATCCATGGGTTTCTCCTTCAGCTGCCATGCCAAAGCTCTCAATGCAGAGATGGAGCACCATAAGGCTGAAGACCATAAACATTATAAAGCCCGCTTCAATGCTTATCTCCAGTCTGGCGGGTCTGATGATATAACGCCTGATTGCTGCCCATATCATCGATATGATAACAAAAATAGCTGCGATATCAAGAATCGTCAGAAAACCCTTCTCGAAGGCACCGCCCATGATAAACGAGTGAAGACCAAGACCTTCAGACAGGCCGATTAATACTATATAGCTGACCAGGAAACAACTGAAGCCCCAGAACATGACGGCATGGCCAATTCCGGCAAAATCCTTTCCGGTGACGCTTTTCAGGGTACACCACTGAGGGATAAC
>CAYMTB010000002.1:3650-42954 GCA_964393225.1 uncultured Syntrophorhabdaceae bacterium | reverse complement strand
AATTGCGAGCGCAGTCGAGCAACATGAGCGTGTTTGAGAGGGATGGTCCGACACCGATAGTGATTCTAATGATAAACCCGGGATAAATTGGTTTTCATTTCAGGGTTTTGAGCCAGACATCTAATCGTTCGCACCCGAGTTTTAGCATATCCAGGCTGTTTGCGTAGGAAAAACGGACATGGGAACCGGCTTTGTAGGAGCCGAAGTCATAACCGGGTGTTAGGGCAACCTTTGCCTCCATTAGCGCCCTCTCTACGAACTCCATGCTGTCTATGCCCCACCTGCTTATGTCTGCGTATATGTAGAAAGCACCTTCGGGCTCAACAGGGATGCTGAAGCTGATCTCTTTCAGTGCGGGGATCATAAAGTCCCTTCTCGCCTGATAGGTTTTTCTCATACCTTCCAAGTCTTCCTCAACATGGAAAGCCTTTAAAGCAGCATACTGTGAAATAGAAGGCGGGGATATGAAGACGTTCTGGGCAACCTTCTGAACGGGCCTTACCAGTTCCTCCGGCACAACCATCCATCCGAGTCTCCATCCTGTCATGGCGTGAGTCTTGGAGAAACCGTTGATTACTATTATGTCATCCGAGATAGTGAGTGCTGTTTTAGGTCTTTCATTGTAGTAAAGTCCATTATACAGTTCATCAACAATTAACACCCTTTCCTGTTCCGTTAGATACTCATAAAGGCTTCTCACCGTCTCATGGCGGTAAATAATACCGGTGGGATTCGTAGGGGTCGAAACGAGGAGGACTTGTGGCAGACTTGCGAGGGCCCTCAGGTGGTCTGATGTGACCTCAAAAAAAGTTTCCTCGTTGATCGGTATGGGTACAATCTCCGCACCCACAACAAGAGCAAAATTTTTGTAACAGGGGTAGCCGGGATCTGAGATGCCAAGGGCCCTTTCGCTGTCAAGAAGAATTGCAGAGAGCAGCAAAAAGGCGCCGGAAGTTCCGTTTGTAACAATGATGCGCTCTGGCGAAATAGAGACGCCATCTGACTTACGGTAATACTCCGCTATCGTCTCCCGTAATTCCGGGATGCCAAGGCTGTGTGTGTAGAAAGACCTGTTATCGCGGATCGCTTCGAGTGCCGCCTCCTTTACTGCAGTTGGTGTTGCAAAATCAGGTTCTCCCACTTCCATGTGAACGACATGTTCCCCTTTTCTCTCAAGCTCTTTGGCTTTTTCAAGAAGTTCCATAACATAGAAGGGGGTCACCTTTTCGACACGTCCGGCGGTTTTTATTGGCTTTTTGCTTACATCATTTCCCATAAAGGCAATTTAGCAAAATATGATGCACCATGTCAAACAAGACATGAAAAACCCTTTTTTATTTAGCCACAGATAAGGGCGGATAACCGCAGATGGGATATTCTTTTATACCCGCTGTGCAAGCCGGCTACGGGTGTGGACTGTATTGACGGTTTATCACAAGATAGGACACAGACTCAATCATCATATTGTATTCATCCGTATCCATCAGATTTTTTATCTGTGGCTAAATAATCATAGAATTTTTGAGAAAATGTCTGTTATTATTAAGGTTATACATGGAAATTATCGACATTCATACCCACGGTATCGGCGGCTGCGATACCGGTGACAGCACTCCGGAAGCTATTCTGAAAATGGCTGAAATCCATGGTTCTAATGGTGTCAATATGATTATCCCTACCATCTATTCCGCACCGATTCATGTAATGCGGGAAAATATGGCGGCAGTCAAAAAGGCAATGGAACAGCAGAGAGCGGATAGCGTGGAGCGTGGAGCGGATAGATATAATAATTACATGCTTAATCAGCCTGAGACTTCAAAAGAAAACGTTCAAGTTTCGGACAACTTTGAACTCCGAACTTTGAACTCCGAACTCCCCGAAAATCGTGCCTCCACAATTTTCGGGGTGCATCTCGAGGGTCCTTTTCTGAACCCATCCCGCTGCGGGGCGCTTGATGCCTCATCATTTTTGAAGCCTGATGAAGCCGTTCTGAAAGAACTCACCGACGGCTTTGAGGACATGGTAAAAATCATTACAATTGCCCCTGAATTGGAGGATTCATTAAAAATTATAAAACATGTACGGGGCATGGGGATCAATGTCAGCATGGGCCATTCCGATGCCACCTATGGTGAGGCGGATGCCGGTTACAATGCAGGGGCGCTAGGTATAACCCACATCTTCAATGCAATGAGGGGCATCCATCACCGCGAACCAGGCATAGCGGGATTCGGGCTGCTCAACAGGGATATCTATATTGAGGTCATCGCCGACCCCCATCATCTTCATCCCAATATGCTTGAATTAATATTTCGTGTTAAAAACCCTGATCGGATCATTATTATCTCTGACTCCGTGAAGGAGACACCGGGCCTTTCTCGCAAAATGCCGGAGGTTAGAGGTTGGAGGTTGGGGGCCAAGAGTCAAACACTCAAAACTCAACACTCATACGGTTCAATCCCGACTGAGGAGGGACAACTCAAAACTGCCCCGCCTTCCCGGGCGGGGCTGCTCCGGGGCGGTGCCATGACTGTCACAGAATCAGCACATCGGCTGATTTATATGGGTTTTGATGAGGAAACTGTTTTGAAGTGTATTCGTGAAAATCCAGCAAGATATCTGGGGATCAGCAATAAGTCATGCGTTACTTAACCATAAGCTTCTTTTGCCGCCCGCTTACGCTCGACAAAGGCGGACAAGAGCAGACAAATTATTATTTTGCCAGCTGGCGACATTGCCGCCTGTCAAATATTCAGCCCTGACGGGCTGGAAGTTTTTAAAAAACCTTGAACCTTGAACATAGAACCTTGAACATGGTATTGTTTCAGTATACCATGAGCAAAGACAGACCCCAATGTGGTTTGATTTTAGAAAATGTTGAAGGGAGAATCCTCCTGCAATTGCGGGACAATAAGCCCGGCCTTCCTTACCCTGATTGCTGGGGAACGTTTGGAGGACAGCTAGAAGAAGGCGAGACGCCGGAAGAGGCGATCAGGCGTGAAATTAGAGAAGAATTAAATTATGAACTGCGGAATCCTGAATATTTCGGTAATTTTCCTTTTGATGGATATGATATCCATATGTTCAGGAAGAGGGATGACGATATTACCATTCAGGAACTCACTGTAAGGGAGGGTCAGAGGGGTGAATTCCTGACCCTTGCTGAGATTATCCAATCGCCATGCGCATTCAACTGTAAGGAAATAGTCATCGCCTATTTCAATCAAAGAGATTTCCCTATAAACCCAGCGTAATCGTTCCTTGGCCAGAGCACGAAGGCAACTATTTACGTAAATAAAAACCTTATTGTAACAGGGATAACATCGGATAAATACGGATGAGAATCTTAAGAGCTGCTGACCCGAATCGTGATACTTCAGCGATTCAGGTCAAACACATCATCCCCTTCGGGGATAGTGTGTGTTTATTTTATGCGAAGCATGAGCATGGAACAGGAATTGCCGGTGTATCACAATTCCTGTTCAGGAATCTTACATCCGCTCTCATCCGCCTTTATCCATGTTACATAAAAGATTATCCAAGGTTTTTCATTGAATTACCGCCAGTATTACGCTAAGTTAAATACCCATGAGTGACCAGCCAGCCAATAACGCAAAATACACCCCCTGGTTTGTATGCATCGTTGCACTATTCACAGCGTGCCTTATCACATCAAATATTATCGCCGTAAAATTAATCAGCATATTCGGTCTGATTGTTCCTGCCGGTATTATTATATTCCCTCTAAGCTATATATTTGGTGATGTGCTGACCGAAGTGTACGGCTACCGCAGGGCCCGCTTCGTCATCTGGCTCGGGTTTTTCTGCAACCTCATGACGATCATCGCAGTCTGGCTTGGGCAGATACTCCCTGCAGCATCATTCTGGGACGGACAACCGGCTTATGAGCGCATACTGGGGTTTACTCCCCGCTTGCTGGCGGCTTCATTTGCAGCATATCTTGCCGGTGAGTTTGCTAATTCCTTTGTGCTTGCAAAGATGAAAGTGGCAACCAAAGGCAGGTTCCTGTGGGCACGCACCATAGGTTCCACTCTGGTGGGACAGGGGCTTGATTCATTAGTCTTTATGCTCATAGCCTTCATCGGGATAATCCCTGCCAATGCCCTTGTAAATGCGATCATTACACAGTGGCTTGTAAAATCGGCCTACGAGGCAATATTCACACCCATGACCTACCGGATCGTAGCCTTCCTCAAACGTCGCGAAGGGATTGACGTGTATGATCACAACACGCGGTTTAATCCTTTTTTTATTACGGAGTAACATTCATGAAAAGAGCTGTAGTGCTTCTAAGCGGGGGCATTGACTCAACCACTGCCTTGGCTATTGCAAAACAGGAAGGTTATTCAATTTACTGCCTCAGTTTTGATTACGGCCAGAGACACCGCATCGAGCTTGAATCGGCCCGGAAAGTTGCGGCAACCATGGATGCCAAGGAGCATCTCATTGTGAACATTGATTTGAGAAGAATAGGCGGTTCAGCACTGACATCACCCATAGAAGTTCCAAAGAGGCGCACAGAAGAAGAGATTGCCCACGGCATACCGATTACATACGTACCCGCGCGGAACACGATCTTTCTTTCATATGGTCTTGCATGGGCGGAAGTGCTCTCTGCGCCCGACATATTTATTGGTGTGAATGCCATCGATTACTCAGGGTATCCTGACTGCCGCCCCGAATATATAAAGGCATTTGAAGATATGGCAAATCTTTCTCTAAAGGCAACCGTGGAAGGCAAAATGAAAATTACCATTCACGCCCCCCTTATCAGTCTGACCAAAGCAGAAATAATTTGTAAAGGCGTTGAGCTTGGTATTGATTATAGCCTCACCAGCAGTTGTTACGATCCTGCCGGCGACGGAAAGGCATGCGGATTGTGTGACAGTTGTGAATTAAGACAGAAGGGTTTCAGGGAGGCCGGTATCCCCGACCCCACGTCATATACGGATAATACAGGTTAAGGTTAAGTGAGTTGATTTAGAGTTTTTTTACTCAACCTCAGCCTTAACCTGTAAGTTCTATCTTTACATCCCTTAAGGTTTTCCCCATTCCTTCCAGTTCAGGCCTGTTTTCTTTTCCCAGTCTGACTCGAATTTTTCTGTGAAAAAACCGTGTAACTTTTCAAAAAGTCTTGTCCAGCCCGATTCGAATTCGTAATTGAGCACGTCTTCAAGGAACGGGACGATTTCCCCAAGTTTTTCCTTGGGAAGGTATGCCCGTGCGCCCATTTCATGTGAACGTTTCAGGGCTTCAGCACTTAATGCATGGGCGGTAAGCATCGCAACCTTCATACCCTTTTTCACAGCAAGTTCCAGGAGATCAAAACCGCGTACCCCCATAATATCAAGTACAACCACATCATATTTACCGGATTCCAGCTTCTTTACAGCACCCTCATATGTGGTAGCCTTGTCAAAGGCACACCTTGGACAGGCATCCATTATCTCCTCTTCTAAAACCGTGAGAACATCGGGCTCATCATCCACTGCTAAAATCTTTTTTCCGTCTAAAACAGACTCCTTCATATATTCCTCCTTTATGTTTTTAAAGTTGAAGGGGTGGAATCCGGACTGTAAAACACGTCCCCTTTCCTTCCCCGCTTGTCAGGGTAATCTTGCCTTTAATCGTATCGATAAGCGTTTTTACGCAGGAAAGCCCGAAACCAAGGCCCCTTTCATCGCCTTTTGGCTTGTCCTTAGCACAGAGGAACCGCTTAAAAATATAGTCCTGTTTCTCCGGCGGTATACCGGACCCATCATCTTCAACCATTACAACAAGATCTTCATCGCCGCTGATGGATATATTGACACGCTGTCTGCGATATTTCAACGCATTTGTAATGAGATTCCGGATGATCTGCTGAAGCTTCTTCTGGTCATGGACAAATGGGGATGCACTGTATTTTCCTCCAATGTGCACAAAAACCCCGTTATCTTTAAGAAGTTCAAAAAAATCATCAGAAAGTTCTGCAGAAGATAATTTTTCCATCATACCCGGATCAATGATCTCCATGGCCTCAGAAAGCGAATCTCTGAGGATATGTGGAATCGAACACTGCTCCTTCCTGAACAACCCCTCTTCTGAGCGGTAGACCTCTATCATTTCATGGAGAAAGGACTGCGCCTTATTCGCATTCCGTAAAATCATATTGAGGGCTTTCCGCTGACGGTCATTCAACGGACCGTATCTGTCTTCTTTATTCAGAAGGCTGCTAATGCTTGTAGATGCTATCGATAAAGGCCCTGTAAGATCATGTATCAACAGATCAATCAGGGAGTCTCTCTCATTCATGCTGTTTCGTCTCCTGCCTCTGAAAAATTTGATGTATTTCCTGTATGTTTTATAACATTTTTTAACGTATCGGGAAAGAATACAATAGCGGTATTAATTCTTTCCGGCAACTCCATGTATATCCTTTATCAACTGTTCGGAGAATCGCTGCATATTCACACTCATACCACGGGCAAACTCATCAGGTGAATGTTCTTTAAGGGATTCCTCAAAATTGTAACGCTTTTGAAATACTACCCTTTTGGTAAGTTCTTTCTGACTTCCATCAATAAACGACACATTTGTCTTAAGAACTGCCTTCCAATTATCCTGTACCATCATCTCCAAGAACTCCTCAACTCCACCCTCAACAATAAACCTTGTGCCCTCTATATCACGATACGAAAAAACTGCCGGAAAAACATTAGCTGCCCTCAAATCGCGGGTAAGGTAATCCGTCACCATATCGCCGGGGTTTACTCTCCAGCGGTTATAATTGTAAGCTGCAAGTTTATAAGGCTGCTCCCTGTATACCATTGCCTGGGAATTGAAAGATTGAGCCACAGAGAATCGCTCAACTTTAATAGATTCGCGCATGCGGACAGTGGATTCGGCAGCAGGCGGTGCATATTCCAGTGAGTACTGCTCGACAAGATGAGGTGCCTTTGATCGTCCTAAACAACCGGCAGCAAAAAAAACACAGAAACATAAACTTAGAATTGCGCAGGCCTTAATCCTGCTGAAGGCGAAACATTTAGAATTTAGAATTTTATTCACTTCTTCTCCTCCCAATCGAAACAGTGATTAAGTAAATAAGTGATTAAGTGATAAAAAAAACAAGCAACGACTAAAGCTGAATCTTTTTTCTCTTTTACTTAATTACTCAATTACTCAATTACTTATATCTATTTCCCTTTCGGCGGTTCGCTGAAAATAATATCAGAAGGGTCAGCGTTGAGTCTGTTCAGCAGGTTTTCAAGGGTTTCCGAGGCCCTTCTCAAATTCTCGCTTGTTACTTGAATTTCAGCAGCTAAAACCTGGGTCCTCCTTGCTGCATGATCCACAAGACGGTTTGCCTTATCCGCTGTATCTGCAATATTTAAGGCGCTGATCTCCCTATTTACATTCTCAACAGTCTTTTTTGCGCCGGCAACAACATCCCGTGCCTCCTTGAGTATATCATCGACCACGCCTTCCTCTTCCAGCATCTCGTTTATTCTATCAGACATGTTCTCAATGTTGGCGGCTGCATTTGCTAAATTTGCTACCATGCCTTTCATTTTAGAATCGCCCACAAGGGTTTCGATCGTCTTTGCCGTAGATTTTATCTGATCTGATATACCTTTAAAATCAAGCTGGTTTGCCTTTTCAACAACGCTGTATATACCTGCAAAAATTTTCTGCATATCTGACGGGATGGACGGTATGACCGGATCGTTTGTGGGAAAATGTATTTTTGGTGTAAGTTTTGCGTAAGAAGGTTTCATCTGTTCGAGTCCCACAAATACAAGGCCCGTTATCCCTGCCATTTCAAGTTTTGCTACAATAGTGTTAGGCATATCACCCTGTAAATCAATCTTCATCGTAACTTCCACGAGCCTGTTGTCCGGCGCCAGACCGATCTTTGTAACCCACCCCACATCAACACCCTGATACTTTACCCTCGAATCTATTTGTAACCCCTGAACAGATTCTTCGAAATAGGTAACAAACGTATCGCCTTTTTGAAAATATTTGGAGGCGCCTACCCAAATGACTATGCTTACCCCGATCAGGGTGCCTATTACTACAAACAGGCCGACAGTAAACAACGGCTTTTTTTTGGACATATTATATTCCCTTTTTATATCTGTTAATGTGTTGCCTTCCTGTTGAAAAAGTTGGTTACCCGGATATTTTCCGAGTGTTCTTTTAACTCCCGGGGGTCTCCTTCTGCTATTATACCCTTTTTGCTCTTATCGAGCATAATTATTCTATGGGCAACATTAAAAATTGACTCAAGTTCATGGGTTACTATGACCATTGTAGTGCCGATGCCTTTATTGAGATTCCTTATAAGCATATCAAGTTCGGCGGATGTCACAGGGTCGAGGCCTGCCGAAGGTTCGTCGAAAAAGAGCACCGTAGGATCCAGTGCCATAGCTCTCGCAATGCCTGCCCTCTTTTTCATGCCACCGGATAATTCAGAGGGAAGGTGATTTTCATACCCCGAGAGACCTACCATGCCGAGCTTTGTTTTTACTATAGGGTCAATGATTTTTGGAGAAAGGCTGGTAAATTCCACGAGAGGAAGCGCCACATTTTCGTATAATGTCATTGAGCCGAAAAGTGCACTCGATTGAAAAAGCATCCCCATGCCTCTCCTCAGTTTTCCCATTTCTTTATCGTCTGCAGTCGTAATATCAATACCGTTAATAATTACCCTGCCCGAGGCAAGTTCATGCAGCCCGATCATATGTTTCAGGAGCGTCGATTTCCCGCACCCGCTCCCGCCGAGAATGATAAATATTTCACCCCTGTATACTTCAAAGCTCACGTTCTCAAGGACGGTATCATCACCGAAACGGGCCGTAAGGTTTTCAACAGTGATGATAGAATTGGAGTTTGGAGTTCGGAGTTCGGAGTTAGGAGTTTTGAGTTCAGTATTATCCATTATTCACCCTGGTAAAATGGAAAATGGGAAATGTTTATATCTTTCACCTTTTACCTTTCACCTTTCACCTTTTACTATTCAATATAACTCAACAGGATTGCAAAAATAGAATCAACAACAATAATCAGGAACAGGGCTGCCACTACAGCCGAGGTTGTTGCGTTACCCACATCCTGCGCACCGCCCTTTACCATGAATCCCCTCTGACATCCAATCCCTGCGATGAGTATTGCAAGGACTACCGATTTTATCATGCTTGTCACAATGTTAAACATGGTTATCGCCTTTATTGACTGCTGGATATAGGTGTACACCGTTAAGTCGAGAAAAAAGACGCCTATCGTCAATCCGCCTATAATAGCAAAAAGGTCGGCAAACAGCGTGAGGAGGGGAACAACCATAATTGCGGCAAAAACTTTTGGAATTGCAAGAAATCTGATAGGATTAAACCCCATTGTAATTAATGCATCCACTTCCTCATTTACCTTCATGGTGCCAATCTCTGCTGCAAAGGCTGAACCGGAACGGCCTGCCACAAGAATCGCTGCCATGATCGGGCCTAACTCCCTCACCATGGCCAGGCTCAAAAGCGATGGAACATATATATTCGCACCAAATTGTTTTAGCTGCAGCGAAGACATGAATGCAAGTATTAGACCCAGCAAAAAGGTGATGAGTCCGACGATCGGAAGCCCGTCCACTCCCACCTTTTTCATGTAGACAATCACTTCAGTCCACCTAACCGAGCGGATATGGAATAGAGAATATATGATTTCCAAAGTAAGTTCTCCGCCAAAAGCAATAACCTCTAAAATGTCCTCATAAAGACTGATGCTTGCCTCACCTATACGCTCAAATATTCCTATTGTCCTTTTTTCCGGTATAATAGGGTTTGCACTGATTGCGTCCCGGTCAAGCAGGGTCATTATCCCCTTCACCTTATCAGACATATTCAGGTATGCGAATGGCACAGACCTTCTTTCCGCTTCATTTTCCAACTGGATGAGCAGCAGTGCGCCTGCGCTGTCCAGATATTCGATGTTTCCAAGGTCAGCGGTAAGTTTAGAAGGATGTTTATCTTCAAGAAGCGTTTTTATCTCAGGTAGCATGAGGCTTATAGTATCCAGCGACGCACTGCCGGAGATGGAGAGGATAATACTGCCGCCCTTCTCTCCCGAAACCGAAAGGGCATATTGATCATGTGGCATATGTTATATATATCATAGTTCTATGGAAGGTGGAAGGCAGAAGTTGCGAAGTTAAGAAATTACGAAGTTGCGTAACATCATATCTTCGTAACTTCGTAATTTTGGCAGTTAGTTATCAGCTTTTATGCCGTATTTCTTTATCTTGTAGCGCAGCATGCGCTCGCTGATGCCGATCGCGGATGCCGCCTTTGTCTGTATCCAATCCGCCTTGATGAGGGCCTCTAATATCATCTTCTTTTCCATGGACTCAACCACATCTTTTATACCTCCTCCGGCAGGGGTCTGGTCTGCTGCTGAGAAGAAAGGAAGATCTTCTTTCGATATATATTCACCCCTGGTGAGCACAACGGCCCTCTCTATAATATTTTCAAGCTGGCGAACATTTCCCGGATAATCGTTCTTAATAAGGATGTCCCTTGCCTCATTTGTGAATCCCTTTACCATCTTTCTGTGCCTGTCGTTATAACGCTTCAGGAAAAAATCCATAAAAACAGGTATGTCTTCCCGCCTCTCCTGCAGCGAAGGGACGCGGATTGTCACCACATTGAGCCTGTAATAAAGGTCATCCCGGAATGTGCCCTTTTTTACCTCTTCTTCGAGGTTCCTGTTTGTGGCTGTAATGATTCGCACATCTATTCCGATTGGGTGCAGTCCTCCCAGCCTTTCCACTTCTCTCGCCTGAATTACCCTTAGAAGCTTCGATTGCAGCAGGAGCGGCATATCGCCTATTTCATCGAGGAATAGTGTCCCCTTGTTTGCCAGCTCAAACTTACCGACCTTTCTCTGGAATGCTCCGGTAAAAGCACCTTTTTCATATCCGAAGAGTTCGCTCTCAAGCAGGTTGTCAGGAATGGCTGCACAGTTGACCTTCACAAGCGGCTTGTCCTTTCGCTCACTCAGTTCGTGAATAAGGTCCACAACGAGTTCCTTGCCTACGCCGCTTTCCCCCTCGATGACGCAGGTGGAATCGGTTTTTGCAATCCGCACTATAAGACTGACGACCTCATTCATCTTGTCGCTGGTATAGATAAAATTTGCCGTTTTAAGTCTGCCCTGAAGCACTTCCTTCAGTATCTTGTTCTCTTGGACGAGATATCTTTTTTCTTCGATTTTTTTTATCCTGAACAGGAGGTCTTCAAGATCAATTGGTTTTGTCAGATATTCTGATGCGCCTGATTTGAGCGCGTCCACGGCATTTTCAATACTTCCGTATGCTGTAATCATTATTATTTCAGCTTCCGGGTTTATCCCTTTGAACTGCTTAAGGAGCGTCAGCCCATCGGTATCGGGAAGCTTAAAGTCGAGCAGCACAATGTCAATGGGGCGTTCTTTGAATACCAGAAGTGCGTCTGCACCGTTTCCAGCCCCGGCCGCATTGAAGCCCTCCTTCCCGAGAAGATCCTCAAGAAGTAACCTCTGTACATCCTCATCTTCGACAATTAAAATGTTGGTATGTTCCATTTCTAATACCCCCGGCTAAAGGCCGATGTTGCGAAGATGCGATGATACGATGTTGCGCAACTTCGTAACTTCTCAGCTTCGTAACTTCGTAACTTCAGATTTTCACTTTTCACTTTTCACGCTCCACTTAACCGGTATGGTTAAGCGGAAGGTTGTCCCCTTCGCTGCCCCGCTCGTTACCTTTATATCTCCGCCATGATCTCTGATGATCATGTATGAAATGGGCAGCCCCAGTCCCATGCCCTTGTCCTTGGTTGTATAATAATATTCAAAGATTTTTCCCGTGTCTTCTTCCTTAATGCCCTGGCCCGTGTCCTTTATAGAAATTTCGATCATATCGCCGACTGTTTTAGTTGACACTTCTATATATCCGCCATTATGAATGGCCTCTATACCGTTTAAAACTATATTATAAAAGGCCTGCTTCAGTCTCTCTTTTTGAGTCTCCACAAAGCATTCCCGGTCAACATTATTGATTAATTCAACTCCGCTCGTATTTGCCTTCTCCTTGAGAATAATCATTATTTCATCAACTACAGCATAAAGATTTTCATTCAGGAAAGGAGCCTGCGACTTCGTCGAAAGGAGAAATTCCTCAACAATCCTGTTAATCCGGGAAAGCTCGTCTCTCATGATATCAATAAACCTGTCATATTCCTGCTTCTTCCCCCCCTCCGGTATAAATTCCCGCTTGAGCCGCTGCACAGACATACTAATAGCATTCAGCGGATTCCGAATCTCATGTGCCATGCCCGAAGCGAGTTTACCCAATGATACAAGTCTTTCCTTCAGGGCCAGTTCCTTTTCCATGGTCCTCATCCGCTCAGAATAGCGTCTTTCCAGGTAAAATATAATGTAAGTGCTGAGGGCGCCGGATATAACAAGAAAAACCAGGATAATGACAAAATTAACCGTTGTCCTCCGCAAGATATCCTTTGCGAGGTTTCTTGAAAGAAGAACTTCCACGGAGAAGCCGGGGAGAAACCTCGATTCAAGTGGTTTATTGAGGACAAAGCGCGACGCGGGAGTATCCCCTTCGAGTGATGACGCATATTGCACTCCTTTTTCATCATAGATATTTATACCGGCAATATTGAGTCTTTTTTCCTCCCTGTCAATTATCTCTTTTACAATATGTCTTGTTCTGAGGGTTTCCAATTCTTTTTCGTACAGCCGGAAAAACACAAAACGTTCCGATACCTTGATACCCATCAGGAGAGATTTATCAGTACCGTTGGGCATTTTTATGAATACTTCTTCTTTTCCGGATATAAGCTTTTTTATATATGAAGGCTGGATTTGTATATTACCCTTTTTCAGCAACACCGTACCCCCGTTGTCCAATACCAGAATATTCGCAACGGGGCATTTCTGGATTGCTTCTGTTGATGCGGTCTTAAAAAAGGCGTAAAGGTCTTCGATAATTTCTTCATCGTACACCAGAACATTCAGGAAATTCGGGGTAATGATAGAAGGTGATACGTCAAGAAGGCTCAGGTATTCCAGATTTATGTCTATTTCTCTTCTGATTTGATTGACAATTATCTCGGCTTCGCTCTTCAGTAATGCTTCTATATTTTTCTGGATAACCCTGAACTGGACAAATCCGGTTATAGTAATGAGGATAAAAAAAATGACGAATAGCAGGGAAGGGAATATATAGGTCTTTTTATCTACCATGCCCCCTCATCCCCATTGGACGCATCGTCTTGCGTCTCTCTGAAGTGCAGAAGTTATTATATTTTCCCCTTTGCTCATCGTTTAACGTTCTCGACACTTCTCCCCTGTACTGGTTATAGAGGTTTTTCCTGGACCTCTGAATATCTGAAATATCGTTCTGGAGCTTTTCAGTCTTTTCCGTATTGCCCGGCTGATTTCTGGAAAGCTCTCTCAATTCCAATCTTTTTCTGACAGCCTCCTGCTTCGTTGAACGCCATTCGTTTATGTATTTTTTCTTTATCTCTTCCACCTTCATCTTCTGAGACTCGGTAAGCTGAAGTTCCCTTTCAAAGTCAGCATATGAATCCTGTGCAAAAAGAGGTGGCACAAAAAGGAGGAAGAGGAGGATGGCAACTATATATTTCATTGTTTCATGGATTTACAGGCATCCATACCTTATGTGATGGAACCCATTTCCCGCCAACCCACTGGCCCGGAATATTGACCCATTGACCGGGCGGGGGCTGAAGAGGGGCCTGGGTGACCATATCAGCCGATGCATATGCTACTTGTTGCTGGGCTGGTACAGCTCTCACATTATTTACATGCTGATCAAGCGCGTTCCCGCCAATCATTCCTGCAAGCGCTCCCACGGCCGTTCCTATCAGTGTGCTCGCCGTATTGCCTCCGATAATCTGGCCCCCGATTGCTCCAAGGCCTGCACCGATAGCAGCACCCTTCTGTGTATTATACCCCGAAGAAGCGCAGGATGCCAGTGCAATTCCTATCGACAAAATCATTGCTATCGAAACAAACTTTTTCATGGTGTCTTTCCTCTCTTTTGTTTGGTTGAGTAAGTTAAGCTGGTTGAGTGGTTGGGTAGGTTTTTCTTGCTCAACTTACTTCCTTACTTAACTTGCTCAACTGGTTTTCACACTGCCTACTGCATGCAGGGACCGGCACCTGTACCGGCGCCAGGGCCCATGCCTCTGCCCATGCCTGCGCCACGGCCCATACCCATACCCGGACCATAACCTGATTCACCAATTTTCTTAATCTGTTCAGGGGTGAGTATCTTCCTCTGAGCAAGCTTAAACTGAACCATCTTGTCCTGCATGGTCTGCCTTAATGCATTCATTTCTTTCTGCTTCGCAAGGATTGCAGCATCACTCGTATTCGGATCCGCATAAAGGTTCTTCAATTCTGCTCTTTTTTTAAACATCTCGTACCGGGCCGCTGAAGTATCATTTCTGAATTTTTCCCGAGCCTGCCACATTTTATCCTGCTGCTCCTGGGTAAGATTCAGGTTTGCGTACATGCCTGCGCCATGACCCATTCCCATACCCGGACCACCACAATCAGCGCCAGCGCCCTTCGGCCCATAAGCAAAAACCGTTGCTGCAAATGCCACAAAGAGTACCACCATAATTCCTGCATACCATCTTTTCATTTTGTTCCTCCTGTTGAATCATTATTATTTACTGCCCTATTAGAAAGCAATACCCGTGCCACAATATCATCTGCCTCCAATTAATCATAATTTGCTGTAATTGTTAGCAATTTATTGCATAGATACGATACACCTTTGCACCATTGAGACCATTAATGTCGAAATGGATTATATTGCTCGACATATATGTCGAATATGAGTAATTAAGTGATTATGTAATTAAGTTATTAAAAACCAAAAAAATGAGAAAAAGATGTTTTCGACTATCGCGGTTTAATTACTCAATTACTTGCCCCTCAATCACTCAATTACTCAATTACTTGGCGTTATACGCTCTGCGCTTTTTGTTACCTCTCACCCGGAAAATATGATATATATTCTAACCTCTCAAAAAGGCATAATCTGTGAAAAATATCCTTACCATAGCAGGCTTTGACCCCTCGTCCGGGGCAGGCATCACAAAAGACCTTGACGTATTTTTCTCCCTCGGAATGCACGGCATTTCTGTGCCAACCTGTATCGTGAACCAGGGACCAAGAGGTGTTACAGGCGTTTACCCCATTCCGCCTGACCAGTTCTCATACATGCTCGAAGCAGTAAAAGATGGAGCAAGGATAGATGGTGTAAAAATTGGCGTTATGTGGGACGAGTCACATATTGAAGCCCTGTCGGAATTCATCAAGGCAATAAATGAAGATGAGGGGAAATTCATTCCCGTTGTCCTTGATCCCGTCATATCTGCAAAAAACCACACCCGCCTCCTCACGGACAGGGGGCTGAAAAAACTCGTTGACTCAGTGCTTCCCCTGACAACCGTTATTACCCCCAACATTGATGAAGCACGCTTCATCACGGGAATAAAGATCGAATGTCTCGATGACATGAAGGCATGTGCAGAGAAAATCCTGAACATGGGCCCGAATGCAGTTGTCGTAAAAGGAGGACACCTTGAAGGTGAACCTGTTGACCTCCTGTATGACGGCAGCGAGTTTACGACTTGGCAGAAAAAAAGGATAGACAGGGAAGTTCACGGCACAGGATGCACGTTTTCCTCATTACTCATTTCTTTCCTCGTGCATGGCTATCTCCTGAAGGATGCATTCATTATATCTGAACAACACATGCAGGATTTGCTGAAAGAAAGTTACAGGATTGCAGATAACGGGTATTTTTATATGTCCTCTGCAATCGAATCGTCAGACTTTAAGCTGAAAGTACCTTAAAACTCATAAAAAAGACGGAGATGATACGATCATGAAAAATCAACTTACGGCAGCGCGCAAGGGAAAAATCACCCCGGAAATGGAAAGAGTCGCGCAGGATGAAGGCATCGACAAAGAACAACTGCGGCAGTACATCGCAGAAGGGAAAGCGACAATCCTTGCAAATAATAGACACAAGAATTTCACCCCCAAGGGTGTGGGGAAAGGCTTGAGTGTCAAGGTAAACGCCAACATAGGAACATCTTCCGAGCGAATTGATATCGATGCAGAACTCGAAAAACTCGACGTAGCCACAAAGGCCGGCGCTGATACGGTCATGGACCTGAGCACCGGCGGCAACCTCGACGAAATCCGTAAAATCATCATGGACAGGTCAAGCATACCAATCGGCACCGTACCTATCTATCAGGCAGCCGTAGAAGCGGTTAAGAAGAGAAAATCAATCACCAAACTGGACCCTGACGAGTTCTTTGATGTGATAGAAAAGCATGGTATGGATGGCGTTGACTTCATCACCGTCCACTGCGGTGTCACGAAGAGTTCCATTGAGAGGCTGAAAAAACAGGGGAGGATTACCGGCATTGTAAGCAGGGGCGGGGCTTTCCTTACTGAGTGGATCATCGTTAATGACAGGGAAAACCCCCTCTATGAACAGTATGACAGGCTCATCAAAATAGCAAAAAAATACGATATGACCCTGAGCCTCGGCGATGCCTTAAGACCTGGGTGTATTGCAGATGCTACCGACAGGGGACAGATTGAGGAACTTATCATCCTTGGCGAACTCTGCGCTGAAGCTCTGAAAAATGGTGTCCAGGTCATGGTCGAAGGCCCGGGACATGTGCCTATTAACCAGATAGAAACCAACATGATACTCCAGAAGAAGCTCTGTAACGATGCGCCGTTCTATGTATTGGGACCCATCGTCACCGATATTGCACCGGGCTATGACCACATTACCTCTGCAATCGGCGGTGCACTGGCAGCGTTTTACGGAGCAGATTTCCTATGTTATGTAACCCCATCAGAACATCTGGGGCTTCCTACACCGAATGATGTGCGCGATGGCGTCGTGGTCACGAGGATCGCAGCCCATGCGGCAGACCTTGCACGCGGCAGCAAAAAGGCTTTTGAACTCAATAAAGCCATGTCCGAATACCGGAAGGCTCTGGACTGGGAAGGGCAGATTAAATGTGCAATTGATCCGCAAAAGATAATAGACTTCAGGAAGGGGCGGGACCTCAAGGATAATGTATGCAGCATGTGCGGCGAATTCTGCTCGATGAAGTTAATAAAAGACTATTTTAAAAAATAAACCCTATGTCTCTCGCAGAGGGCGCAGAGTTCGCAGAAAAATGCGAGTTATATTGTCGGCAGAGATATGAGAAAACATTATTCTGCCGACACTTCATGCCCTTGCACGGCAGAAGTAAAATTTTACCCGCAGGGTGTGCGGGTTTGCCGGTATGTATCTTTCTCACATACCGGCAAAGAAATATTATCTCTCAGCGTTCTCTGCGACTCGAACGAACGAAGAGAGTGGGCGAGAGAAAAATTTAATTATGTTTCAATTGCAAATATATTCTGTTTCTGACCTTACCTCTGACATAAAACGGGCTGTCAATTCACAATTCCGCGATATACTCGTGGAAGGGGAGGTGTCGAACTGCAAGCTCTACCCGTCGGGACACCTCTATTTTACCCTCAAAGACGACAATGCCATGATCAAGGCCGTTGTATTTGGCTATGCAAACAAATGCAACGCTGACATTGTAAAAGACGGTACAGCGGTCATTTGCAAGGGGCGGGTGGATGTCTATGAGAAACGGGGCGAATACAGGCTTCTCGTTGATATTATTGAGGTAAGGGGGCTGGGGCTTCTCCAGTTGAAATTCCAGATGCTGAAGGAAAAACTGTATAAGGAAGGGTTGTTTGCTTCAGAGAAAAAGAAATCTCTCCCGATGCTCCCGCAGCGGATCGGCATCGTTACTTCTCCGGCAGGCGCCGCAATCAGGGACATACTGAAGATTATCTTCGGAAAATACGGGAATATGGCAGTTGAGATTTATCCGGTGAAGGTACAGGGCGATGATGCCTGTTACGAGATTGCAGAGGGGATTGAATACTTCAATAAAACCGGGGGAGTGGATGTAATTATTGCGGGGAGGGGTGGCGGTTCACTCGAAGACCTCGCCCCGTTTAATGAAGAGGTGGTGGCAAGGGCAATCTATGCTTCTCATATTCCAGTCATCTCCGGCGTGGGCCACGAGATAGACTTTACGATAGCAGACTTTGTTGCTGATGTGCGGGCACCAACGCCTACCGCTGCTGCAGATATGGCCGTGCCGAGTAAAAGCGAGCTCTCGGAAACCCTCTTTAACGCAAGAAATGACCTAGGGCAGGGCATCAGAAAGAAAATTGAGAAATCGAAGTTCATGCTTTACGAGAATACGATGGAACTAAGGGAAAAGAAAGACATCTTCACATCTTGCAGGATGTATATGGATGAACTCCTCAATAACCTCCTTCACGGTTTTTCAAACTATTTCAGGAATCAAAAAACCTGCCTCGACACTATGACCCAGCGACTTATCGACCTCAACCCCAAAAGTATCCTTAAAAGGGGATACAGCATTACCATGAAGAGAGACACCCGCGAAGTTGTCATTGATTCCAGCCAGGTTGCCGGTAGCGAGGAATTATCCATCACCCTCCATAAAGGCACAATCAATGTAATTGTAAGCGGGAAATAACCCGACACAGACGCTCACCCTGATAAAAAATCCGTGACCACCAAAAGACGAGATATAAGGAACGAATATAAGAATTGGCGGGGTTTTCTTTAAAAGTGCTGGGAAAGACAAGCTATGTATGAAATCAGGGACACCCAGAGTTGATTAGCTCGCAAAAACATCACGGGTTTCATCTTTATTCCGCCTCGCAAGGTCACTGCGGGCTTCATGCCATATCTGGCTATGAGTGTCCCCTATTTGAGTAATAGCACATGAAGTTACATGTGTCAAGCAGTCCTTTGCAGGATGTTCTACGGTGAATAGCGGATGGCGAAATACGTCTGCATCGTCCTAATTTTCCATCTTCTGCCTGGGCGAGGGATAAACTACAAATAAACCAACCGGCAACGTTTTTTTGAGGCCGGAGAAATTTTTGATGAATAACGCGAAAATGAGGGGTTGCCAACCGGAGGTGTAACAACGCTACGTTGAGGATTGCGCGACTCCAAAATTGACAAAGTTAGGCTCGAAAATTGCCCGGCCTCCAAGCCACCTAAGGTCTTGGATACAGCCCTGCTGCTTCAACAATTTGAGGGACTTTCTGCTCCCATTCTATGGCCATGATGTGGATACCGGCAACACCCTTTATCGCGCGGATCCTTTCGATGAGTTCGATACAGATCTTGATGCCTTCATCGGCAACCTTTTCCTTTGGAACGCCCCGCAGGCGCTCGATATGCTCGTCGGGTACGTCCATGCCGGGGACAGACTTCTTCATATAATTGGCCATGCCGATGGACTTATAGGGTGCAACACCGGCGAGGATGTACATTTTTTCGTGGACACCGAGGTCGCGCACCATCTCCATCCATTTTTCGAACTTTTCCACATTGAAGACACACTGTGTCTGAACAAACTGGGCACCGGCAGCAGCCTTTTTTGCGAGCCTCATGGCCCTTATCTCAAACGGGTCTGCAAAGGGGTTTTCTGCACAGCCTATAAACAGATCAGGCCTCCCCTTCACTTCTTCCCCGCTTATAAATCTCCCTTCATCCCTCATCCGCTTTACGGTCTGGATGAGCTGAATTGAATCGATATCAAAGACATTTTTTGCCGTCGGGTGATCCCCGAAGCTCTGGTGGTCGCCCGAAAGACAAAGAAGATTATTAATACCCAACGCAGCAGCCCCCAGGATATCGCTCTGGATGGCTATTCTGTTCCGATCCCTACAGACCATCTGCATAACAGGATCAAACCCCATACCCTTCAGTATGAGAGATGCCGAAAAACTGCTCATCCTGACAACACTCGTCTGGTTATCAGTAACATTTACACCATCAACATAGCCTTTCAGGAAAGCACCTTTCTTTTTTACTGCTTCCGGGTCAGCGCCCCGTGGAGGACCGCATTCTGAAGTGACGGCAAAGGCGCCGCTTGCCAACACCTTTTCCAAATTGCTTCCCGTACTCATATTCTTAAATCCTCCCTTACCCTCTTCCTCGGGCCGCCATCCCTGCTCGAAGACCAGTCTTTGGTCGGCTGTATTTCAAGGTATTTTTCCATCATATTCATCTCTTTCAGCCTATCCACGATGAGCTGCCATGCGCAGGGCACATCTTTATTAATCTCGCAGTAACCCCCCTGGGAGCCGCCGCAGGGACCATTGAATATGCTCTTTGCACACCGCGAAACAGGGCAGATGCCGAGGGTCTTATCGAGTATGCAGTTTCCGCACCCCTGACATCTTTCTTTCCAGACTCCCTGTTCCTCGGAACTCCCCATGAAAGTAGTATTAACGGCAGGAATTACATACATGCTTCTATATGCTTCAGCCATAGACTGGACCCCGCACCCGCAAGCCATGGAAATAACCACATCACACTCGTCCACAAAGGATTTTACCTCTACTGTATATTCAGGGTCACACTGCCGCTCCAGCGTGTGTTCTCTAACCTCAACGGGAATCCCGTTCTTCGCCCTCATAAGTCTTATCTCCGATGCAAGAACCGCTACCTCTTTTGCCCCGCCTGCAGAGCAGACCGTAACACATTCGTTGCAGCCGAGAAGCAGTATCTTCGTATAAGACTTCAGCATATCCATAATCTCTTCAAAGGGTTTCCGGTTTGCTACTATCATCTATTTCTCCTTTATCGAAATAGAGTTGAGTAAGTTGAGTAAGGAAAGTAGTTGAGTAGTGAAAATCCTCAACTCGCTTATTTGCTCATTTACTCGTTCTCCTATTTACTTACTCACCTTACTCAACTTACTCAACCGGTTTTTTCGCCGGGTTCGGCCCCAAGGCCCTTATCTTCTCCGTCATTTCCTGTGCTGCTTCCGCAAAACGCCTGCCCTCTGCAGCCGACAGGTTGTACATTGCCACCCGCTCGACGCCGATACCGGTTTCGTCGAGCAGTCGCTTTACGTATTCCACACGTTTTTTTGCCCTCAGGTTTCCAGTCAGAAAATGGCAGTCACCCTCAAGACAGCCTACAAGATAAACCCCATCGGCGCCATTTTCAAAGGCCTTCAGGATGAAAACAATGTCCACCCTGCCCGTACATGGAACCTTCACTATCTTAATGTTTGACGGATAGGAGAGCCTCATCGAACCTGCCAGGTCCGCTGCAGTATACCCTCAGTATTCGCAGCAAAAAGCTATAATATCCGGTTCAAAATGTTCCATATATTCACCTTATGAAATACAGAGGATTGGATGTTTGGATGATTAGACGTTTAGCTAAACTTCCAATCCTCTAACCCTCAAAATCTTTGCTCTACGCTCCACACTCTACGCTTATGCTCCAGCGCACAGCGCCTTCACCTTCTCTGTCAACTGGACATCTTTATAGTGCATCAGGTCGATTGCTTTTGCAGGACACTCTGCTGCACAGGAGCCGCACCCCTTGCATTTGCTTATATCAATCTCTGCCTCGCCTTTTGTATTAATAACCGGCACGGAGTAGGGACATACCCTTACGCAGGTAAGGCATGCAGCACACTTTTCACCTTCCACGTGCGCAACGACACCGCCGACGGCCATCTTCTCTTTTGAGAGTATCGTGATTGCCCGTGCCACTGCCCCTTCTGCCTGGGTGATGCTTTCCTGTATATTCTTGGGGGAATGAGCGAGACCGCACAGGAACATGCCGTCTGAGGCAAAATCCACCGGCTTCAGCTTCATATGCGCCTCGAGGAAAAACCCTTCATTCGTCCTCGGGACCTTGAGGAGCGTTGCAAGCTCCCGATTGTCTCCGGGGATAATGGCGCTGCTCAGTGCAACTATGTCGGCTTGGAATGTCATCTGTTCCATGATCGACGGGTCATGGCAGGTCATATACAGCAAACCGTCTTTGAGTTCAAGGATCGGAGGGGTCATTGTATCATATCTGATAAATCTTACACCGAGTCGCCTCGCGCGGAGGTAGTACTTTTCGAGAAACCCGTAAGTCCTGATGTCTCTGTAAAGGATGACCACATCGCCGTCGGGGTTTCTCTCCTTCAGTGCTATTGCATTTTTTATCGCAGCTGAACAACAGACCCTGCTGCAGTATGGCCGCTCTTCATCACGCGAGCCAACGCATTGTATCATCACACAGCGTTTGAACGGGGGGAGTTGTTCTTCTATAATCTGTTTTTCCAGTTCAGACTGGGTTACAACCCTTCCGTCTTCGCCGTATAAGTATTTGTCCATTGGTTTAAATTCTTCTCCACCCGTAGCGACAATAATGATCCCGTGTGTAATTGTCTCTTTTTCAGGGACCGCAGAGATACCTGTTATAAAATTGCCCTTGAAACCTGAATGTTCCACAACAGTGGCGTTCATTCTCACATGTATAAGCGGATGACTTGTCACCTTTTCGATGGTTTCTCTCAGAAATCTCTGTATGTCTGTACCGTCCAGGGTATGGTAAATATGCTGCAGGTTGCCTCCAAGCCTACCCCCCTTTTCTATAAGGAAAACCTCAAAGTTCTGGTTGGCAAGCTTCAATGCGGCAGTCATGCCGGCAATGCCGCCTCCCACAACAAGCGCCCTTTTATTCACATCAATAGTTACCTCTCTGAGGGGCTTTATGAAATTGGTGTTCATAACGGCCATTCTCACGAGGGTTTTTGCCTTCTCTGTGGCATCCTCTTTTTCGTGCATATGCACCCATGAACATTGATCCCGTATATTCGCCATGTCAAAGAGGTATTTGTTGAGCCCTGCCTCGCGTATCGTTGCCCTGAATAACGGCTCATGTGTCCGCGGCGAACAGGACGCGACAACAACTCTGTTTATCCTGTATTCGTCGATCACCTTTTTCATCTTATCCTGCGTGTCCTGAGAACAGGTGAAAAGATTCTCGTCGGACAGCACCACATTGGGAAGGGTCTTGGCGTAACGCTGCACCTCAGGGACATTCACCACGCCCCCGATATTTATTCCGCAGTTACAGACAAAAACACCTATTCTCGGTTCTTCTGCATCCACATCCTTTTCTTCGGGCAGTTCTTTAATAATGAGGTCCTTTCCTCGCATATCAGCTATTACAGATCCAGCCTCGCATGCAGCGGCACTTGCCTGCATCACTGTTTCAGGGATATCTTTCGGGGATTCGCATGCGCCGCTTGCAAAAATCCCCTCCCTGGAGGTAAGAAGCGCGTTTTCAGGGTTGGTCCTGACGAATCCGTACTCGTTAAGTTCAACGCCTATTGCTGCTGCAAGACGTGCAAGATTTTTTGACGGTCTTAAGCCCACAGAGAGGACGATCAGGTCGAACATCTCCGATTTGAGCCCTCCGTCCTCGTCAATATAGGCGATCTCAACATCCTTTGTTCGGCGGTCTTCAAGTATCCTTGATACGAGGGATTTAACATACCTTACCCCGTATTCTTTCTTTGCCCGCTCATAATACTGGTCGAAGCCCTTCCCGTATGCCCTGATATCCATGTAAAAGATGGTCGGTTCAATATCGTTCTGGTGTTCTCTCGCAATAATGGCCTCTTTTGTTGCATACATACAGCATACAGAAGAACAGTATTCATTAACCTTGTCCCTGCTGCCCACACACTGGATGAAGGCGATCTTTTTTGGTATTTTTCCGTCAGAAGGCCTCATTACCACGCTTCCGGTAGGTCCCGTAGCAGAGAGGATTCTTTCAAATTCGACACTGGTGACAACGTTTTGATATGTACCGTAACCAAGTTCTTTTTTTGCACGGGCATCATATTCATCGAAGCCGCTCGCAATGATGATGCTTCCCACCTGAACTGTTTCTTCGGACGGTTCTTCGAGATAATCGATTGCTTCGGGCTTGCAGAACTCTTCACAGATTTTACATCCCAGACACTTCCTGCAATTGAGGCATCTTTCTGCCTCTTTCATGGCGTCCTTCTCGCTCAAAGCAAGGTACACTTCGTCAAAGCCTTTTCGCTTATCTGCCGGTATTTCCGGTATGACCACACGCGCCTTTTTTTCTATAAAGGCTGGAACATCTTCCACAAGCTTGTCTTCCTGCGCAAGTCTGCCTTCCTTTAAGTCTTTGCCTTCAAGGAACCGCTTGATGGATTCTGCCGCAACCTGTCCCTGATGGACTGCATCTATTGCCGCCTTTGGTCCTGTAACTGCGTCCCCGCCCGCAAAAACACCTTTTACTGTTGTTTCCAGTGTCACCGGGTCAGCCTTGATCCTGCCGTCCCGGAGAAGCTCTATATTGGCAGGGCCTTTTAAAACCCCCGTATCCATAGCCTGACCGATGGCAAGAATCACTGTATCGGCACGAAAACTCTGTGTTGCAAACTCATCATAACAGGGGCTGAATCTTCCCTCTTCATCAAATACGTCACTGCACCTTTTACATTCTACCCCCGATACCATGCCGTCCGACGTGATAATCCGCTTTGGTCCCCATGTGGTGTGGATTTTAATGCCTTCTTCAACGGCCTGGTCAATCTCCCACTTGTGCGCCGGCATTTCGTCCCATTTCTCAAGGCAAACCATGTGAACTTCATTAGCTCCAGTTCTTCTGGCGGTCAATGCCACATCTATGGCCACATTACCGCCGCCTATGACCAAAATGGTCTTCCCGATCTGTACGGGCTCACCCTTATTCACAGCCCTTAAAAAGTCTATACCTCCAATAACCCCATCTGCGTTCTCGTTTTCAATGCCGAGGACTCTGCTGCCGTGGGCGCCGAGCCCGATAAACGTGGCATCAAAGGCATCAAAGATCTTGTCTGCGGGGATATCTTTCCCGACCCTCGTGTTGTACTTAACCTCGATGCCCATCTTTTCCACAATGGAAACTTCCCTGGCAAGCTCTTCTTTGGGGAGCCTGTAGGCAGGAATACCGAGATAGAGCATACCGCCCAATTTGTCATGGGCCTCAAAGATTGTCACCGCATACCCGGCCTTCCTCAAATCAATTGCACAGGCCAGACCTGCCGGACCCCCGCCGATGATTGCCGCCTTTTTATCCTTAACGGGGCCTATTTCCGGAACAGGTATTTCCCTTTTATCCTTTTCGTAATCTGCAGCAAACCGTTTCAAGGCACAGATTGCAACAGGCTGGTCTACCTTCTGGCCCCGCAGGCACACCTCCTCGCAGGGGTGGGCGCAGATACGCCCTATAATACCTGGGAACGGCAGCCTCTCTCTTATGAGATCAAGGGCTTCGAGAAACCTGCCTTCAGCAATAAGGCCAACGTAATCCCGTGCATTGAGGTTTACGGGGCAGCGGTTTACGCAGGGCGCGATTTCTCTGTCTAACATGTATGTCGAAGGGATTGCCTGTGGAAAGTTGATAAAAGCCGCGCTTCTTATTGATAGTCCTTCGTTGTAGCTGCTGCCTACTTCCAGTGGACAGCTTGGTGCGCAGAGCGCACAGGATGTACATTTTTCAGGTAATACCCGCCGCGGCCTTCTCTTTAATGTTACCGTGAAATTGCCAGCCGCACCCTCAAGACCCACTACCTCGGTATTCATGAGAAGCTCTATGTTGGGATTCCTTCCAACCTCCACAAGCTTCGGGGCCATGATACACATGGAGCAGTCATTGGTCGGGAAGGTCTTGTCGAGCTGAGACATGTTCCCGCCGATATTCGGTTTTTCATCGGCAAGGTAAACCCGGAAACCTGACTCAACAAGATTAAGGGATGCCTCCATCCCGCCAATTCCACCGCCGATAACAAGAACCTTGCCGATCTTATTAGCCATATCTTAAACCTGCCGTTGAATACGTTCGAGTGCTGTAAATTGTATAAAATTCGATATTCGATATTCGATATTCGGATTTTCTTTCATCATACCCTCTTACATCTAAATAGGGGGTCTCTTCCCTCATGCCCTGCAATTTCAATGAGGTTTTTTCTCATCATTTCCTTTATATTGACAAACACCCTGTCTTTTTCAATACCCAGTTTTTCAGAAAGACCCGGCACTGTATTCTCACCCTGCGATAGCACCTCAAGCATGCGCGCCCTCTCAAGTGCGGTATCTATCAGCGGATTAAAAACAAGCGAGAACTGTCTGTCAGTAAAACGTTCACCGTATACGTTTCCTTCTTTCAGGGCATCCTTCCTGCCTATAAGCCGCTCAAGTCGAGCCGCGCCGTCAGGATCATATGCCCTGATGAAGGTTATTTTCTCTGTAGTTTCTTTCAGTTCATCCATAATGTGTTAGCGGTTAGCGGTTAGCGTAGAGCGTTTAGGAAAAAAACTTTAAAAACTCTACGGTCTATGCTCCACGCTATCTTTTCTCCTCTATGCTCCACGCTATCTGCTCTATTCTGATAATTTACTTTTCACCTTTTTTACCACTCCATCCACCGGTATGATATGTGACCCGCTGCCGGAAAGCTTTCCAGAGAGAGCGAGTTCAAAAACCTCAGACAAGAACAGGACGGGCAAATTATCCTCAGCCCTCCCGAGATAGGGCAGGAGGTCAAGGTTCATCTGGCAAAGCGGACAGGAGGTTACAATCATGTCTGCCCCGGATGTATACGCCATATTCATAATCTTACCTGATAACCTTAACGTAGTGTCTTTGTTCGTGAGGGTTTTACCTGCACCGCAGCATTCCATTTTAAAAGGCCATTTTACAAGTTTTGTCCCGGTTGCCCAGAGGAGGGTATCCATGCTCACGGGGTCTTCAACATCGTCGAAGACCTTCACGCCTGGAATCCTTGTCAGGACACATCCGTAATAAGGGACAGCCTTTACGGCAGAAAGGTCATACTGTATCCCCCTGGCAATTCGCTCAATTCCGACATAACCGTGCAATACTTCGATAATATTTTTTATCTCTATCGTACCGAGACACTGAAGGGGGGATATTAGCCTGTTGATCTCTTCTCTCAGTTCTTTATCTTTGAGTATCTTCTCATTGGTAATTTTTGACCTGTTGTAGCAGGCTGAACAGGGCGCAAAAAAATGATTGCCATCGGCTTCCGCCATGGCGATATTCCTCGCAGCAAGGACGTGCGCAAGCTTTTCATCCACTGTGTGCGCAGCAGATGCACCGCAGCAGGACCAGTCGCTTAATTCTCTCAAGCCGATCCCGTAGAAAGAGAATACCTCCTTGATCGATGTTTCATAGAATTTGCTCGATGTCTTTAGTGAACACCCGGGGTAGTAAGTTAATGTTGCCATAGTTAAAGTTTTGAATTTTGAATTTTGAATCTTGAATTAAATTCAATAACAGAAAACTTACCGATGCCATATGTTTTCAAATTCGAAATTCGAAATTCAAAATTCAAAATTAGACGCCTTCTCACCTGTCCGACCTTTCACCTTCTATCTTTTTGAATATCTTCCTCAGCGCTTTCCTGCCCCTTATATTATGCGGGAGGATGCCCATCCTTCCCTTTAAAAACATACCTATGCCCATCTTTGCATCACTGAAAAGGTCTCTCTTTGCCAGCTTATAGTTCATGATTGCCTCCAGTTCATGGAGTTTTCCGTGCTTTCTCACGCTATCCAGAAAGAAACTGTCAAAGAGCCATGTATCTTTGTCTGCTTCATAATGCCCCTTTACCGATATTTTCCGCAGTGTGTCAAAGACGCGGGCAACATCTATATCGTTGGGGCACCTGACGCTGCATGCTACGCATTGCAGACATGTCCAGATGGTCTTCGATGTGAGAACCTTTTCTTTATTGCCGAGGATTATATGCCGTATAATCCTGTGCGGGAGTATATCCATTTCGGCTGCTACAGGACAGCCGTTTGTGCACTTGTAGCATTGGTAGCATGCTGATATTTTCTCTCCCGATACCCTCTCTGTTTCATGCAAAAATTCCAGATTGTCCATGTAACCTTAAATAAACCTCATAAATGTATTATAATGCAGTGTGCGGCACAATGGAAGACAAGACATAATCCCTTATTAATCCTCTGTTGTCCACTCCTCGTTCATTGTAAGCGTTGCCGCACTGCTGGAAAGCACGGAAAGCTTTACGGCACCGATGGTGCGGTATACCTCTTCCGGCTGACGCCTTTTCCCATCCACTATAAGCAGGTGCTCATCAATAGATATGCCGAAAAGTCTCTCATTTTCTTTAAGATAGGGGAGGATAAGCTCCCAGTCACGGCCGTTGAAAGGAAGAATCTGCCCACCGTTTAATTGCTCCGGGACAATCTTTCCATAGGGGTCACGGACAAAGATGGCCCCGCCTGATGCCAGTGAAAAGATGTTTGATCCGGGGTAGGGCGTTTCCTGCGGGATCACATTTCCGTCGCTGTCGAAGGCTAATGCGTTCAGGATGACAAAACCGCCGCCCTTGTAAGGGTCTCCTGCCATGAAGGACTCTGCAAGGAAATCAAGCGCTGTGCCGTTGATGATAACCCTCGGTTTTCCTACTGCATTGATGAGCGGACGGCCTGCGGCATTTCCCATAACATAGACCTCGCCGCCTTTCGCGCCATACATGAAGGTTTGTCCTACATCACCATATACAACAAGTTTGCCTGATTTTAAAATCTGTCCGAGCTGGTCCTGGGCATTGCCGTGAACATGCATTTCAAGCCCGTCTATGCCGGATGCAAGGTAGTCACCGCTGGAGTTATAGGCATCAATGCGCACACCTTCTGTTCGGGGGCCGAAACCGCACCCGAGAAAGCGTTGGCCGCGATGACCAAAGCAGATGAAATGCTTCCAGCCGAGCCGATACGCGTCCGATATAATGCGCGCAAAGGAATCATCACCTTCAGGTTGGAATAAACCTGCATCTGCCACGAGCACCTCTTCGCCGGGTCCGGGTGCACGGAGTTTCTCGCGGGATGTAAAATCTATCCTTGCATAACGCCCTGCCGGTGCTCCATTCAGAAGGGGCACCGACCGGAAGGTCGTATCAAGGGAGTCAAGGATCATCTGTAAAATCGAACGGCGTCTTTTGGCGCCAGTTGAATATCGCCGGTCAAGCAGCAGGGTGAGGAGTTCAATAACAGCGCCTTTAATACGTTCATTTTCTGCCAGAACAGTAAGGTGGTTGAGCATAGTAAGTGTATCCCCGTAGTTCCACGATACGATGTTCTTTTTGAGTGATATAAAAACCTCATCGGTTTTGCCTTGAGAAAGTTTTTTCTCAACCTCGCCGACCAGACCAGTGTCAATGATTGAAATAGGCTGTTCCTTTGTAAAATCACAAGGTTCATGATTTTTCGGTACATCGATAACCCGTCCGAATTTATCAGTGCAGGTGAGGGCCATATGCCCGGGCGAGGATTCTTTAATGGTAAATATAAAAGAACCGCCATCCGTATAGCTGCCGCCGCGGGCATTCCAGTACTGGTCGGCCACCGTTCCGAACCGCGGGTCTTCCTTCGCGAGGCTTTCGAGTGTTGCATCAATGGCCTGTTTCTCGGAGCAGATAAGGCCTATTTCCACATCTCCTTTCTGCAAAGCAAAGACCTGGGGCCGCAGCATCGCTGTATCCGTAATACCAATAAGCTGAAATTGTCTGTTGCGTACATCATTGCGGGCAATGATAAAAAACCACGGACCATCAGGTGAACCGTGAATATGCGCAGCCTGAATCTGCCTGTATATAAGCTGCTTTTCAATGGAAAGATTGTCAAAGTCCATTTCTGAGGTGGGCGCCAGGGCCTCGATGATGTACTCGAGGGAATATCCGTACACCCTGTTCAGGAGGTCAAAGACCTGTACGGAAACTTCTGTATCTGTGAGAAACAGGGGGTAAATATTTCTCTGTTTCAGATATTCGGAGACAGAGTAGTAATTGGCAAAGTCACCATTATGCACAAGTGCTTCATCCAGTCCGATAAAGGGGTGGGCGCCGCCGGGATGCCATACACGGCCTTTCGTTGGGTAGCGCTGATGGGCAATCCATATATGCGCATCAAAATTTTCGAGTTTGTAGTACAGGGCCACCTGTTCAGCGTATCCTACGATCTTCAGTATGATCATATTTCTGCCGTGGGAGAGGACAAAGGCCCTCTTCTCACCGAGGGAACTGTAAAGTGCAAGGTTAAGCCTGTAGGTATTCTGATAGATAAATTCCTCTTCTGCCTTATCTGCCGGCAGCATCTCCAGGTTGCGTTCTTTCTGAAAATGGGCGAGGGCTTCAGGTTTCACACGCACAAAGTACCGTTTTACCTGAGGAGGCTTTACTTCGAGCCCCGGTATATCCCTGTAATCGTCAATGGTATCCAGGAACGATTCATGGTCAACGCGGAAGTAGGGACGAATAAAGCGTGCTTCCACCTCAGGCAGTACAGATTCATCGAGAAGGGCAACCTGAAGGAGAAAATCATTGTCGAGTATCTCCCGGCTTACACCGAGCTTGTCCGGGATTAACCCTGCAGCGGCAAGTCCGCCGCCCTTTCCGTTGCCGCGATTGTGCATCTGCACTGAAGGTTCATATATATGCCGCCCGCTCACCGGTATGCTGCAGGCAAACCCCGTGACGCCGCAGCCGCCTTCCTCTGCCTCTACGCCGCCCTGTTTAACAAGTTTCCCGGCATCCCGGAGATGGTAACGTGCATTAATCATTGCCTGAGCTATTTTTTTATGTCTCATGTCAAAACCTCTTTCTTTAGCGTTCAGCGCATAGCGCATAGCGTTCAGGAAAAACTTTTAAAAACTCTACGCTCCATGCTATCCGCTCTACGCTATTCAAGTTTTCCTTCGATCTCTTCCTGTTTTATATAATCAAGGTGGGCGAGGACATCGAAACGCCCTACCAGCTCCGTTACGCTCTTCATGCCGAACTTCTTCAGTATGGCAATAAGCTGATGGCGCCATGCCATATACATGTTTATTATACGCCGGGTACCCCATTCAAGATCCATGAGGCCCGTAAGTTCTTCGTCCGTTGTGGCAATGCCGCGTGCACAGCCACGGCCCGATTCGCAGTGGTGGCAGCGTATGCACTCAAGGGCGACAAGATCGGCAGTACCGAGGCAAACTCCATCGGCACCCATGGCAATGGCTTTTGCCATGTCATAGGCCGTGCGAATGCCGCCGCTTGCTATAATCGTTATCCTGTCTCTGATCCCTTCCGCCAGAAGGAATTTGTGAACCTTGGGAAGTGCGTACTCAATGGGCATGGCGATATTCTTTTTTGCTATGTCAGGGGCAGCGCCTGTCCCGCCGTAACTACCATCAAGCTGGACGATGTGGGCTCCGGCATAATAGCTTCCCACGGTTACCATGTCCACATCGGTAGGCGTAGAAACCTTTACCGAAACGAGGGCCTTGGAATTGGTCTCCTTAATCCAGTCCACATGTTTCTTGTGGTCTTCAACCGAGTAAACGCTATGGAACGGAAAAGGGGAAAAGAGCGCACTGCCTTCTACGGCCTCCCGCATCCGTGCAACACGGGGGGTCACTTTATCTCCCAGCAGGTGTCCGCCGAGACCGGGTTTTGCACCCTGGGCATATTTGAACTCCACAATACGGACCCTTTTGATCGTTTCTTCCCGTACACCAAAAAGTCCGGTTGCGACCTGCGTTATGATATGGTCGTCGTAATCCATGAGCTCTTCGGGGTAGCCCCCTTCACCTGTGCAGCAGAAGGTACCCAGCGCCACGGCAGCCTTTACACGGGAAAGCATTGTTACTATGCTTACCGAGCCGAAAGACATGCCTCCTAAATAAAAGGGCACGGGAATGGTCACCTTTGGGCGGGAATCACCAGAACGGTTCAACTCGATTGCTGTCGATATATCTTCGTCTGAGATTGCCACACCCTTCGGGTTCGCAATAATATTGTTGTCTGGCGCATCATTTCCGTTTTCCTTTGGAAATATGAAACGGAGTTTATCGAATCCGCCCTCTGAATCACCCGTTTTGTAATTCAAGTCCTGATGGGGGACTTCGCCGGTTTCTGCCATATGCCAGATGCTGGCAAGGAGATCGGCAGTCCAACGCCTGTCACCCAATATTTCGAATGCAGGGTTGACCGTCACGGTGATGGCCTTTTCAGGGCATCTGTCTACGCAATAAAATTCGTTTGTGCTGCATGAAAAACCGATACAGAGATGGTCACAGGCCGGCCTCGGCCGTTTTGCACCTTTTTTATAGACACCATAGGGGCAAAGTTCAATACATAGCCCGCAGTTATTACAGGATTTATTTATTGCGATGCGGTATCTGCCGAGGGCATTCCTGAAGCGGCTCGGCACTTCTTTTATATCCGGAAAAGCATAATTTTGCTGTTCAGATGTCATTGACTTAACCCCTTTTGCGCCTTTACTGGGACACCCGCAAGCGGGTTCCCGGTCGCCCCCTCTTCGTGCAAAGCCACGACCCGCTTTGCGGGTGCCCCGGACTTCCCTTCTCGCTCGCTGTGCGAGCTATTTTTCAAACAACTTTTGGCATTGCCCATCGTAGCGAAGATTTCCTTTTCGAGGTCTTCAAAAAACATGGCGCGGCCCATCTCACCGCGCAAGCGCCGCACCTCGCGTATTCCCATAGCGCCCATAATTTCAAGAAGCTGGTTATGCCATCCTGCCATAAGGTTCTTTATCCTCGCGGAACCCCAGGCAGGATCAAGCCGGTCAATTTCTACGGGACATGCAATGCCTTCTTTGCAGCGGCGGCAAACCCTGCACTCCATCGCTATGAGAAGCGGTATGTCTATCGTAATAGCGTCGGCTCCGCAAATAATCAGCTTCGCCATATGCTCTGCCATGGCTATGCCTCCGCTTGCCATGATGGTGATCTGATCCCGCAACCCTTCCTCCACTAAGCGGAGGTGGATTTCTTTCACACGTTCTTTTATGAAGAGCGATTGATCGGCCCCTTCAAGACCGTATTCATCGGCACAAAGATGAAGGATCTCGGCCCCCTGTCCGGCAAGCCGAAGCGTCCGTTCTGATGCATCTGCGTTTAAAGGCATTCTGATAATAACCACGAGCTGCTGATTTTTCCCTTTCAGCATGGCCTGAACAGCCATAGCATTCTCGCTGTCCGGTATCTCAATCATTCGGAGGTTTTTAATCAGTTCAGGGTGAAGATCTTCCGGTTTTTCATCAGCATGAACAATGATATGCGGAAGATATTTTTCCAAATCAGGGGTAAGGTCCGACTGCCTGACCACGGTAAATGTGCCAAGTGACTTTGAGCATTCAAGGAATGAAAGGTTTATCTTTTCGCGTGGAGGAGACCATGGCAGTATGTCAAAAATGACCGGCAACGGTATCTCTACAAGGGGCGGAGCCGAAGAAACAAGCGATCCGTCAGGCCCGAACTCAAGGAACATAAGCTTACGGCCCAGATCAACGTTTGTGCTGATATATTCACGTCCGTGGATGCCGTCCCGTGTGGGCCGAACAATCTCGGACATATCTGTCCACATGGCGTCAAATCCCGGACCGGAGAATGGGCCGCCATAGCCACCCCCTGAGACGGGTATTCGGCCTGTCTCTGCTTGAAACCAGAGGCTTGAGATAATTTCCGGGGTCCAGTAATGATCACCTAAAACCTTATAGGTGGGGTTAAGGCCCTTCTGGATCAGCCTGTTAGGACAGTTTTGCACACACCTGAAACAATCCTGACACTCACTGTCGAGGGTATCGAGCATCTGCCTGGTATCGAGGCTCCGTTTTTCATATACCTTATAAACACAATCTTTCTTTACGCACCGGGCACATTTAAGGCATCCTTCCTCCCAGGCTATCACGCCTGATTTTGTAATAGACTGAAACCTGTTGGGTACTGGTGATGTATGGATATTGAATTTTGGAGGCATATTATTACTCCTCTTACACTTGGGGCCGCGGAAAAAGTCTGGCCGCTTCAACCAACTGCGGAACCGCTTCTTCCCACTCTATTGCCATGATATGAACCCCGTGAACGCCCCGGGTCTCTTTCAGCGCCTGGATGGTTTCAACGGCTATCTTAAGGCCTTCCTGACGCTGTTCCGTAGCCGGTACGGATTTCATCCGGTTGATTATCTCATCGGGAACATCCATTCCTGCCACCTGATTATTCATAAATTCTGCCATGCGGGCAGATTTTAACGGTGTGATGCCGCCCAATATATAAGTCTTTTCGTCAAGACCAAGATCTCTGACCTTATCCATCCACTCCCTGAAACGTGTGAGATTATATATACACTGTGTCTGGATAAATTCTGCACCAGCGGCGGCCTTTTTGCCAAGGCGGACTGCCCTGTAAGTAAAAGGATCGGCAAATGGGTTTGCAACAGCTCCGATAAAAAGACGCGGCGGCTCTGAAAGCTTATCTCCTCCAAGTACTACACCATTGTCCCTCATCTGCCGGACAAGCTGTATCAACTGGACAGAATCTACATCAAATACCCCTTTTGCCTGGGGTTGATTGCCGAAAGACTGGTGATCGCCGCTCAAACAGAGAACATTACGGATACCGAGCGCAGAAGCGCCAAGTATATCAGACTGGAGCGCGATACGGTTACGGTCCCGTGTTGTCATCTGAAGCACAGGGTCAAGCCCTTCCTTTTTCAGGAGTACACAGGCGGCAAAACTGCTCAAGCGTACAACGCCGGTCTGGTTGTCTGTCACATTTACGCTGTCAGCAAAACCTTTCAGGATTTTTCCCTTGGACTTTATGACCTTCGGGTCAGCTCCCTTGGGAGGGCCGCACTCTGCGGTAACGGCAAAATGACCTTTTTCTAAAACCCTTTTGAGACGGCTATCGGTTTTCATATGCTCTGGTCCTCCCTGTGGATTTTCCTGGGTCCTTTGCCTTGCTGCTTTGACCAGTCTGCAGGAGGATAGACGTTTTGCAGAAGGTCAAGCCTGCCTGCTTTATCAAGACGTTCAATGATGAGCTGCCATGCGCAGGGAGCATCGTGATCTGTCTCGCATTTGCCGTCTTTCGAACCGCCGCAGGGTCCGTTAAAGAGACCTTTGGCGCAGCGGGTAATGGGACAGACCGCCGCAAAATAACCAAGCTTGCAGTCGCCGCAGGCACGGCAATTCTCTATCCAGAGGCCTGCTTCTTTTGTCTGACCAATAAAGGTTGTATTCAGTGCGGGAAGGATAACTGCACTAGCGAATACATCGGCCAGAGCCTGAACCCCTGCACCGCATCCGAGTGAGAGGATTGCATCGAACTGACCGACAAGGCCGGTCAACTGGTCAATAAATTCATATACGCACTGGCGGTCTATCGTAATCTCGTTAACCTCTATATTCCGCCCTTCCATATTTGCGTCCATACGGAGCGCCGAAGCAAGAAGCCCCACTTCCTTTTCACCGCCGGAAGCACACTCGGCCACACAGCTTCCGCAGCCGGCCACAAGAATCTTCTTGTATGGTGCAATCATTTCCTTGATTTCAGATAAAGGTTTTCTTTCCGCTGTAATCATACTTTTACCCCTTCCTCAAAATAGAGTTGAGTAAGTTGAGTAAGGTAAGTGGTTGAGTAAGGAAAATCCTAACCCCACTTATTTGCTCATTTACCCGTTTTCCTATTTACTTACTCACCTTACTCAACCGGTTTTTTGCCGGGTTTGGACCAAAAGCCGCTTCACGCGAGAGAAGCTCATGCGCCCTCTGGTCGATGGTCAACCGGTCACTCTGTGTTGCCTGAATCAGCTCAAGCCGATGGGGTTCAAGCCCTATTTCCTCGATTAATCCCTGAGCAAAGGCAAGGCGTTTCCGGGCACGGAAATTCCCTTCACGATAGCGGCATGCACCTTCAGGACAAACGATGAGGTATATCTTGTCCGCACCTGTTTCGAGGGCACGCAGCAGATGAAGCGGTTCAATACGGCCGCTGCAGGGAAGAGGGAAAAATTTAATCCTTGAGCCGGACTCCCTTTCGAGGACGCGCCGGTTTGCGTCCTGGTTCGCATCGAGTTGCTGGCAGAAAAAAATCGTAATGTTCAGTCCCGCACTTTTTTGATCCATAATATTTAATCCCCTGTATATCCTTCAACATTTTACACAAAGCTTGTCAACTATATTTTGTTTGCGGTTGACAGTTGCAAGGCATGCTCTTTTATGTCCCACCATAGAAGCTTCTTCTTGTTAGCTTTTTTTTCATCCTCAACGAACATTTTCATGACCCTTTTTATCCGGAGTGCCGATTCAATGAGACCCTTGAAGTTGAGGAAGATCCGTTTTACCTGTTGTTCAAAATCATCCCTCGCCTTCTGTGTATCGCTCATTATTTTCTCAATATCAACCTTCCCAGCCTCATTCTTCATCCATGTCTCTATCATACCATCTGTGACTTCTATATGGAATTGAAGGCCGTAAACATTATTTTCAATCCTGAATGCCTGGTTCCTGCATTTCTTTGATTTCGCTAAAAGCACGCCATTGTCAGGTAATTCAAATGTATCTTCATGCCATTGAAAAACAGGGATATTTTTCGGCAACCCCCGGAACAGCGAATCCTTCTGCCCTTCCTCCGTAAGCGTTATGTGGTACCATCCTATCTCCTTTTCGGATGCTTTTGTGACAGGCGCACTGCATGTTTTTGCTATCAGCTGAGCGCCAAGACATATACCAAGCATGGGAATTTCTTCTATCAGCACTTTCCTTATGAGCCTTTCTTCCTCTTCCAGAAAAGGATATATATCCTCCTCGTCTACGTTCATCGGTCCACCAAGGATAATGACAGCTGAAACATCATGGAGAGAGTCGGGCAATTTTTCACCGTTGCCCAGTTCTATGGTACGGAGTTCCCATCCGTCATCTCTGAAAAACTGACCGATGAGTCCGGGGCCTTCTTCTTCTATATGTTTAACAATTAAAATCGTTTTGTCCATATCTATCCTCCTGAAAGGTCTTAGGGACTGATAAACAATATACTGTTGGCTATTTTGAACGGCGTTGTTCGATTTGCTTGGATTACCCTCTGAGGCCGGTGAGGGGATAAGATTTACACATCAGCGTGTAAATATGCTTAACGCAAAATTACAAGTAATTTAATGTTATATTTGGTAACCTTCGATAAATTGATGCATGTTTATTACATTTTAACATGGATTTCCCATAAGGATGAGCATCTTAAGAAATCAACATCTTACTTCGTCTCCGTCCGGAGACTAACTAATTGTATATTTTCTTTATTCTGTGTTATCATAAAAAGTATTTCAGCGCCATGCAGTTCAGGTCAATATGCGCTAAATGCCCGCCGTAGGAACAGTTTGATTATTCCGGATATGTCATTGGAAGAGGTGTTGGGGCATCACGGAGCAAACCGTCGTGAGGCAAGGAAGCTCGGTCTTTTGCTATCAAGCAAAAGTTCCGAAGCCGAACGCGAGTGAATGAAGCCGCCGGAGCGGCACGGTTTAATTGCGAGCGCAGTCGAGCAACATGAGCGTGTTTGAGAGGGATGGAACGACACCGATACGTATCTTAATAGAAAATCCGGGATTACGTAAGCAATCAGGAAACAGGAGGTTATTATGACAAAGCACTCCCATCTTTTTGTGGAAACGTTTGACGGTTTTTCAGGATATGGTCTGGACAGGCAATCCGATGAGAATACAGTGCAATTATACTTGCAGAAGATTTCGGATGACCATCTGATGAAAACAATCCTGAAACGGATGACCGATGATGATTTAAACGAGGTATTTGAGATTACGAGTAAAATGCTGAAAAAATATCTGACTGAGCCTGAATACCATCAATTGTTTCTCAAAGAGTAAGAACGATCACAGTCCAATTACCCGGCATCCTCCAGTATTCCCTGTAGTTTCTCCAGTATTTCATTATCAAGCACACCCCTCTTCCTGACCATGTCGAGCGCTACCGAAGAGAGGGCCTTGTAGACCTTGGTATAGAGTTCAAGGCCCTCCATTGCCTGAAGGTGGGAGGAAACTGTTTCTGCGTCACCCCTGATGACCGGACCGGTGAGTGACATGAGGGGGCCTTTGGATTCAATATTTTTCAATGTGGCCTTTATAATAGGGAAAAACGGTTGAAGCTCCACACCGGCTTTATTCATAATATCCTGTCCTGCATAGAGGAGGGCGCACAAAAGATTGCATACATAGACTGCCGAGAGATGGTAGAGGACCTTGTTTTTCCCTTCTATCCTCACAACATCGAAGCCTATTGCCCTGCCTATAAGGGTTAAGACAGGAATTGCCTCTTCGTGGCCGTCAATAAATATATATGTATCAGGGATAACACGGATTGCACTTTCAATATCAGGAAAGGTCTGCAAAGGGTGAAGAGAGCCTGAGAACGCCCCTTTTGCTTCAAGGGACGAGATGATTGAAGCCGGATGCGCACCGCTCGTATGGAAAAAGAGCTTATTGTCAAGCCTTTCCGATTTTTCATATATTTCGCCTGCCACCTCTGTGATTGCCCTGTCCTGGGTGGTAATGGCAATCACATCTGAAGATCGGACGATTTCCATGTTGTCATGGGTATAGTGTAACCCGCTGCCCATGTAGTTCCTTGCAACATTGAGCTGATTTTCAAACTTATCAGATATCCCGGCCACATGAAGTCCTTTGTCCTTCATCACATGCCCGATGGATATGCCTACTTTACCTGCGCCTATTATACCTATTTTCATTGAATCATTCGGATCGGCTTTATTCATTTAAACATTCCTTTCGGCAGCACTAATATGTTCTTCAAAAATTCAATGGTTTCATACCCCACGCTGTTCGTAAAACTTACATTAATATCGGGATTGTCTAACTGGCCTTTTACATTATAGACCACATTGAGAAACCCCTTTCCTTTTTTTTCCAAGATGTTTCCCAGGATTGGTATCTTATATATTGTTTTGTCCACTGTAACAAGAGGTGATACAGTAACAGCAGCATCTATTTCACTCTTTTTCATATCCAGATTACCATTGCCGGTAATCAGCATTGAAGGGCTATCTATGAGGAAGTCCTTTGTGTTGAAAATGCCGTTATTTATTAAAAATGTTGCACCCATCCTTGTATAAGGGAGACCTTCTTTTGACAGGTCGGATTTTCCTCGGAAGATGTCATATACGTTGAGGAGCCCGAAAATTTTCGAAAGTAGATTCCACCTTTTTATTAACCCGTTCTGGCTGTATACAGCAAGGTCACCGCTTATATTGCCGGTCAGTTCTTTCATGTTTTTACCTGATGAGTCTATATGTCCGTATATATTTACACTACCGTCTATTACCTGTGACTTTCCGCCAAGCGATTCCAGAAAAAGCCCGCCCGCAATGTTGTTCAGTTTTACAT
>CAYMTB010000002.1:0-3640 GCA_964393225.1 uncultured Syntrophorhabdaceae bacterium | reverse complement strand
CCACATTGCCTTCATTGGTATCCATCTTCAATTCAGAAATGTTCAGTTTTCTATCGCTAAATGTCCCCCTGATGTCGAGGTTCCGGCCAATGTCATTGCCCATTTTCATTCTTTTTGCCCGTAAAGAAATGTCGCCGCTTGCATTCGATATTATACCGTTCTTATAAACCACGGGGATTTCAAAGCTTCCGGCAGGCGGCGAATCATCTTGTTCAATATTATCCATGTTGATGGAAAGGGAGAAACGCGGGAATTCAAGCCCTTCAACGTGGAGTCTTCCGGTGTTGAGGATGTTCTTGCCAAACTTTAAATTATTCACATCAATATCAAAGTTATCACCTTGAAAGGTTGATGTGAGGTTGATATCTTCAAATGGTTTATACATCTGCGGCAGTTTTAAAATACCGTTTCGTACCTTTACGTATCCGTTTATATATGGCAGCTTTATTACGGGGAACTTTAAACTTCGCACAATTGTATTGAGTTCGAGTTCACCCCCGGCGGTTTCGCTGTCAAGAAAAAAGAGGGGGGCAATTCTTTCGATAACCGGGATATCCATGGCGGCATCGAAGTTTATTGTGCTGTCATCCTTGATGTCACCCCTGAGTTTCAGGTTGATTACGTCGAGGCTGTACTGAAGCTCTTCTATATAGATAGTGTCGTCTTCCTTTGTACATACGAAACTCGCTTTATTTTTTATTCCGGATTTTTTTTTTACAATGCCGGGGACTTCGAAGGAGACATTGTCCATCACAATATCCCCGCTCAATTTAGTCCGGTTGTTTTCCTGCTGAAGAGAAAGGTCCAGATCTGTTGTGCCCTCCATGCTGAAGGGGAGGGCGACAAGAAATGGCTTGGCATGAAGTACATCCAGATCTCCTTTTATCATAAAATCCATAAATTTTTTATGCCATTTCCCCCTGATTGTTATGTTTGTGCTGCCCTTGCTTAAGGTGAGCGGATCAAAGGCGATTTCATCATTGGTGAATGTATAGGACCCTTTTGCGTTAACTGAAACATTTTTCCAGATCGCGGCGGCATTATCCAGTTTACCCGCTCCGCGCAATGTGTATCCTTTCTTTTCATTCCCTTCTAATTCTATTGTGCCATCGGTTTCTCCTTTTCTGAAGTTAAGCTCACCGAGGTCAAGCAGGGAGGGGACATCTTTCAGATTAAAAACATAATCTCCCTTAATATTAATCGTTTTGTTGCCCGTAAAGGGTATAACGCCTGATACATTACGAAACATGCTTGTCTTGAACCACCCTTTGAAATTAGATAGATTTAATATTTTGTCATCGAAGGTTATTGACCCCTCCACGTTACTAAAACGCTGATCTTTGTATGATACTTCTCCGTCCTTAAATTCAAGGTCAGCATTTACAATATTCCCCTTTGTGATGACGAATTTCTTTATTTTTACCTTTCCTTCATGGAGATAATCCCGTATATCGACCGGTGTTTTTGTGAGTTGGTCAAGCGTTATATATTGTTTTATAATCTGGAGATCGAGAAACCCGGAACCAAGTTCTAAGCGTGCTAAATTATCTTTTTCGAATTTTAAATCCAGCGTGAGGGGTGTACCCTTAAACTGCACCTGACTTATATTAATACCTGTTACAGTGCCCGCGTAGGCAACAAGAACATTCCCCGATGCCTTATCAACGGAAAGAGGCGTTTTGAAAGTTTTATCTCTTTCCTCATAGTTGAAGATTTCAAAAGGGCCGTTCAGAGAAAACTCCTTTTTCGTATAGGTAAAGGGGCCGTTAATATTTGCCCTGCCTTTTAAGTTATCTGAAAGTTTATTCAAATTCAGCTGTGTCACATTAATCTGCCCTTTCAGATCAGGAACCCCGCTCTTATAAATGCCTTCACCCGAGGCATTAAAGGTTTTAAACCAGTAATCATTTTCAACGCCCGCTTCAAAGGTGAAAGTTGCTCCGGGTTTGAAGTTATTTATTCTTATCTCACGGATAATGAATGTATGGCTACTGAATGCTGCCTTGCCATTTTTTATCGCTAAAAATTCGGTAAACAAGGGGACGAAACGCGTTTTTCCCTTCAGGTCTGATATTTTCAGGTCAAAATCGGAAAAGACAACATTTTTAAGGCGGAATCCTTCTTTGATTGTTGCTGAAAGGATCCATTTCTTTACATACCCCTCAATGTTTCCTTTCACAATTAAATCGTTCAGACTGCATGTGATGATTCCATCCGCGTACGTAAAATCAATCTTTGATATGCGAACCTCATAACCGGTAATTTTGCTTATTGCGTAAGAACCTACAGAGGATATTCTTCCTATTAAAATTCCTATGGAGAGCAAGATTAGAAAAACTATAATGAGGCAGATTATAAGAACCTTTTTCATGAAGGTGTCCTCGCCAAAGCAAAAAAGATAATTCTTTCTGCACCTGTCTTTAAGAGCATCCGCGATGCCTCTTTTGCCGTATAGCCTGTAGTAAAAAGATCGTCTACAAGCAGTACTCTTTTGCCCTTTATTTTATCACCATTTTTTATTGAAAAAACGCCTTTGATATTCCTTTTTCTCTCATCCCTGTGGAGGGCGTATTGATCCTTTGTGCTCTTTGACTTGTAGAGGACAGAGTGATGTAATGGCTTGTCTGTTACTGCAGAAATCTCTTCACCTATAATGAACGACTGGTTAAAGCCCCTTTCTTTCAACCTCCTGTTTGTTACGGGGACGGGAATTATGCAGTCAAATCCTTCAGAGAAATATAAAATATTGCCTTTAAGGAGACGGATAAGATTCCTGCCTACATCTATCCTGCCGTCAAATTTGAATGCGTGGATTGCGTCGCGGAGGCGGTTTTCAAAATAAAAACCATAGTGACCCTCATGAAACCCCCTTTCTTCTTCAATGCATTCACCGCATATGATCTTTTTTCCGACCCGTCGTCCACAGAGGGGGCATGCCGCCGCATCTTCTACGAATGTAAATGATGTGACGCAGTGCTTGCAGAGTATCTCACCTTTAGAACCGCATCCGCCGCAATGTAAGGGGTATATGATTTCCGAAACGGCATTAAATAAATTATGCAATGCAGTTTTTTTCGTGAAGGGTCATCCCGTCGATTTAGTCTGTTTGTGTAACAATCAGAGGGGGTACCGGATGCCGGCCACAACCTTGAATCGTTATACTCCTTCCCTGTCCCAGTCTTCTCCTTCGTAAAACATTTTCAGCTCTGATGATTCGGTTTGAAGGAAATCTTCTTTCTTAACGCTGACTGTATCCCAACTGTTGCAATTTTCACAAAAATTGACCCATTCCACTTTCTTGGCCTGACAATTGGTGCAAATAAAAGGGATATAGACGTGTTCTGCAGGAAAGGCCTTCCTGAATTCCTCGACGGCATTTTCCATTTCGCCCCTGTGGATGTATGCCTCAGCCATTGCCTTATGCAGGCCCTTGAAATCTAATCCTTCTGCAAATAAGATGTTAAGCATATCTATGGCTTCATCGATCATCTCGAGTCTCAGACATAACCTTGCGTAAAGAAACGATACAAGATAGTTTTTGGATGATATATCAAGTATTCTTCTGTAAATTTTTAATATAACCTCAGGATTTCCTCTGTCGATATATAAATCTTCCATCTTGAGGAGAAATATGATGTGA
>CAYMTB010000001.1:0-50481 GCA_964393225.1 uncultured Syntrophorhabdaceae bacterium | reverse complement strand
TTCATGAGCTGGGCCTCGTGGATCTTATCAAGGTGATCAACCGTCTTGAGCTCTATAACAATTTTTCCTTCAACAAGAATGTCTGCCACATACTCACCAACGGTTGTTTCCTTATATAATACATTAATGGGCACCTGGCTTTCTGCTTTGAGCCCCCGATCATTTAATTCTTTGAGGAGTGCATTCTCGTATACTTTCTCAAGAAAGCCATGTCCAAGCACCTTATTAACTTCAAAGATTGCTCCGTTGATTATATATGTAATCTCGTTAATATCCATTGTTTTAAATTATCTCTTGCCCGTTAGGGTGAGAGTATTTGCCGCGCCAATGTCGGCGTGGCAAATAAGTACAATCTCTTGTCTGCCTTTGTCCGCCTTTGTCGAGCGAAGCGGGTGGCAAAAACGCCTTACTGCTTTAAAGTATTTCTCAGGTTCCATTTTAATCTAATCCTTGAATTCAATTTAGCCCCCGAATACACAGCATCCTCGGCGATCTTCTTCAACTGGTATTGATAGAATTCTCCTTTTTGATGCATAATCAATCTCAATAATCCAAATACACTGGAAGGCAAAAACAACGGTATCCGCACAACAGGCTTGCCTCTTTGTGAATATATATCCTTAAAAGTTGCTATTATCCCGTTAATCGAGTAATCCTCCACATCTTTCACAATAAAAGTTTCATTGAAAAACGATTGGTTATTTATGCACGCAGCGACAACATCAACAACATTATCAACGGACACAAGCGACAGACATTGCTCCCCGGAACCAACTTTATAAAAAACCACCTTCCCCGGCAGGTAAATTCTCTTATTAATGTTCAATAAAAAAAAGTCCCCATACACGGGGACCAGTCGAAAAATCGTGTGAGGTATATGGTATTTATCAGAAAACTCCCTGATTTCTCTTTCCGCAGCCAGTTTGCTTTCACCATAGAAGTCTTCTGGATTAACAGGCGTGTCGTCGCCGGGGCTATGTTATCTGATATATCTGCATATACTGGCCACCGTGCTCAGGAAAACAATCTGTTTAAGCCTGCCGTCAACGACAGTATCTTCGGTTTATTTGTCAATCATTTCCCTTATTTCGTCTATACCAATCCACCTCTCGCCTTAATCCGTCTTCCAAGCTGGTCTTGGTTTGAAAACCATAGGTTCCTTCAAATAGGCTGGTATCGTAAACGTCTTCAGCCAGCCATTTCTTCACAGTTTGATGAAGACCCGCCATGCGACGGTTCGGTATCCTGGATAGATGCCAACTTAGAAGCAAAACCGGCGATGCCGGAACCCGCACAGGGAAAGGATGTTTCCCCAGCGTATCTGCGATGCCATCCACAATCTCGCGCATGGTGCAGGCAGGTGCAGAAACGTTGTATATGTTGATGCCTGATGCAGGTCGTCCTGCCACCGTCATGCAGGCACGCGCAGCATCTCCTTTGTACAACAGACTTTTTCGATTGCTGCCGTCGCCTATCCAAACAAAACGCCCTCTATCCAGCGTACGCATCAGGCGACCCACATTCCCGGGATCGCCCTCCCCGTAAAGGGTGGACAGCCGCAGAACAGTAAGTGCCATCCCTGACTCCCGGGCAATTTCGATGGCTCGTAGCTCGGCATTGTGTTTAGACAGGGCGTATGGCCCAACAGGGTTACAAGGGGTATTCTCATCATACATTCCCTGGGTATATGGGCCGTAGACGGATATGGAACTGGTCATGATCAAATGCCCAACTCCCGCTGCAGACGCCACAGACGCCACGTTGGCAGTTCCTATTTCATTGATCTGTTGAAATTTCTCGGCTGAATTCGCATCAGGAGAAAAGATGTGTGCCAAGCCAGCAACGTGAATAACTGTGGTTGCGTTCTCTAATACAGGTTTTAATTCTTCCGCCCTTGTAATATCTGCTTTTCGATACACGATGTCGGACGCACTGCAGGATGCGCCCAAATCAGTCGCACGCACGTGAATGTCAGACGCCTGCAATCGGGATAAAATAGCTCGACCGAGAAAGCCGTTCGCGCCAGTTAGTAATACGTTACCACTCAAAACCAACCCATCATTGAAATTAAAGCAAGAACAAACGCATCACGATAACGCCGCCTAAATTTACCTGCGTGAAGCGCCAAACTAATCCGACCCGTCCAAGTTTTACTCAATACCTTGTGGATAAGCTTTTGTGAATCAACACCACAGACCCTAGCAATCGCGACTACTTGACCACGGTACCACCCTGATTTGACTTTTTCTACGCGGTTCTTAGCCGCTTTTAAACTAGCATTCACGCCAAACTCATTTGCACTGTGCTGTCGGTATCGCATGACGGACACTTTATCAATAAACCACGCGAATTCGTTCGATCGCGCCCAGGCATATACAAACCAATCGTGAAGACATATCTCGTCCGGGACTCGGGGATTCGCTCGCAAAACGCTTTGGATCCCCTTTGCCAGAAATGTCGACATCACATAGGTGCACCCAGGACCAGCACCCTGAAACAAGAAATCCCATTCGCACTGTGACTGCGCTTTATCAATCAAGGTCTCGCGGCCATTCTCCCAGAAAGCCGTCACATTGGCACTATAGCCTTCACAACCATGAGACGCTAGGCAATCAATTGCGCGCGCCAGCTTCCAGGGATGCCATATATCATCCTGATCTGAGAAAGCGACAAAATCATGCCCTGAAAAATCGGCGTGCAATAACAAATTAAAAAAATTTAATCCAGCAGCCCCATACGGGCCACGTTCCCCTAACAACATCACATCTGAAGCAGAATTCAGATACTCAAAGGTCCCATCAGTAGACGCATCATCAGACGCCAAGATTGATACTTCTACCCCTTCTTGAGCCCGGATCGATTTAAGTTGTCCATCCACCCATTGGATCCCGTTATGGGTAGCCATCATCACGAGAACTCGTTTAGTCATTAGAGTTCAATATATTTGAATTTTTCTTTGTTATATGCAGAAAACCATTGAATCGTTTTTCTTAATCCCTCTTCAAAGGTATGTTTCGGCCGCCAGCCAAAGTATTGATAAATCTTTTCATGATCCATATACTGGCAATTAATTTCACCGGCAGCTTTCCTATCTTTCATTAAAGACAATATTTCTCCCAAATCTTTTGAATTTTTAGTGAGCGTATAGATTGTTTCCAGTACTTCTCTCACAGAAATGGGGGAGTTAGTCCCTGCATTAAATATTTGCCCTCGAACTTTATCAGGGTTTGTTGCCAATGATTCACCAATCTTTAAATAAAGATCGGCAACATCTTCAACATAAATAAAATCTCGGACCATCGACCCATCACCCCGTGGAATAAATTTTGAGTATCCCAAAGCAGAGGTGATCGCATCGGGCATAATGGCGGAAAAATTTAACTGACCGGGGCCATAAATATTAGAAAATCGCGTTATTACAACTGGCAATTTATAAAGCTCTGACGCATAAGCCTGCGCGATCATATCAGCGCATGCTTTGGATGTGTCGTAAGGATAACGCGGTTTTAAAGGATAATCCTCTTTATAGGGCATCTGGTCTTTTGGATAAGAACCATAAGCCTTATCACTCGATGCCACAACAAATGATTCCATCGTTTGCGGGCAAATACGGAGCGCTTCCAATATGGTGTATGTTCCCCGAACATTGGTCTCAAATGTCAAATACGGATTTATCGTAGCGACACCAACTTCCACTTGTGCAGCCAGGTGAAAAACAATGTTGATTTGTTCTTCTGATATAATCCTTATCATCAGTTCTTTATCAGTCAATTCTCCCTGGATTAAACAGACTTTATCGGCCATGTTCTCGAAACAAAGAAAAGAATCCTTATTCTCGTTTCGGATGAGGCCATAAACTGTTGCCCCATGGGCTAACAAGGATTTGGTCAAGTTCCCACCGATGAAACCGTTAATCCCGGTAACAAAGACTTTTTTTCTAAACCAAAAATTGTTTTTATTCATCGTTATTATCCTTAACAATCTCCTTTAAGTTTTCTTCTGCTTCTTCCAGTTCCTTGAGGGTATTAACTGTGATGTGAAATCCTCGATGGCGATAGGCGTTAAGCTCGCCTTTTTCAGCGACAAAATATAAAAAATCCTGAAAGCAATTAAATTTATTAAAAAAATCAAAAGTTTTTTGCCTAAAGTAAAAATACCCGATATTAATCCACTTATCTAAAATTGGTTTTTCTTTGAATGAAGTTACTTTCCCCTCGGGTGTTATTTCGACTAGGCCAAACTGACTTACGAGTGGCCAGGCAGTCATGGTAACATTTTGATTATTTGTTCTATGAAATTTAATAAGTTCATTAATATTGACATCTGACAAGGTATCACCATACAAAACCAGAAAGTCACTTTTAATGTATTTTCCGGCATCCTGAATTCGTTTTATGATATCGACATCACCAGAGTTTACAATTTGAACTTTTAAATCCCGCTGATTATTATCAAAATACTCCTCTATCTTTTCCGCCTTATAACCAGCAGTAATTATTAAATTATGAACGTGATATTTTTTCAAATGTTCAATGATATAACCCAAGATGGGTTTACCTTTGATTTCGATAAGTGGTTTTGGAATATCAATGGTTAGAGGATAAAGGCGTTCACCCTTCCCACCGCAAAGGATAACGACAGGAATCTCATTTATCATATCCATGTACTGATTTCCTTAATGAAGGCGTCGCCAGTCAGAACCGAATAACTTCGATCATTTTTGTTTAAAAAACGTTTCACTGCCCTTGAAATGGACCTTGGCGAGGAAGGATCAAAAGTCTGATCAGGGTCTAAGAGATCTCTTACATAATCCAACTCTGATGCCAAGATGGGCAATCCAAAATCTTTAGCCTCGATCAGTGGCAATCCATAAGCCTCAAAATATGAGGGGTAAATCAAGGCTTTTACTTTTTGGTAGTAAATAAAAAGTTCTTCTCTCGGAATATCTTCTAAGAAGGTTATATTAAGTTTATTTCTTTTTATGTAATCACTAACCTTTTGATAAACAGGCATTTTTTTGTCAAGAGTCAGAAACAAAATCGGTTGAATACATTCTTCTGCCAGTAAGGCCCAAGCATGAACCAGATTCATGTGATTTTTATGAGGTTCACCTGAAGCGACATAGAGAAAACTGTTTTCAATTTTCTCTATGTCTTTCAAGTCAATACAATCTTTATTTTTAAAGGGCATGACTTTAGCGACATCCTTCGATATGCCCATTTTGAGCAGGAGATCTTTCATGACTAAAGATTGTACAATTATCCAGTCTGCGTTTTTTCTGAAGTATTTAAAAAGTAATCTTTCCATTGTAATTCTAAATTTTGATATAAACGGAAAACCGGATATTGGGTAATTTTCGACTAAATAACGGTTGGATTGCGACAAAATAACTTTATTATTATGTCGGATCATGGGAGGAAGATTTCCCAAATAAATAATGATATCATGTGGTTTACTTTGTTTCTTGATTCTCAGATCAACGAATAACCGTTGGGAAATAGGGGTAGGAATAAATTCAATATTATGATTTGTCTTAAAAGAGGTACGGTCAAAGCGGGGATCAATATAGACGATACAACGAATATTATTAATTTTTATCGCTGAACTCAATAAGTCGAGCAGCATAACCTTTGAGCCACCAGCACGGATATTGTAGGCGTTAATTATTATCCTCATTTTGGGCGCTTCCCTTTTAAACATTTTTGCTATTACTTCACGAAGCATTATGCTTCGGTGATATTCCTATTCGGCTGATTTGATTCTGCCACCCCTGCCTGATATTTCTATATTACTTTTCAAACGTATGCACACAAATCTTTGTTCGACTTAGCCTGAAGAACAATCTTTCTTTTTGCATTACTATAGTAAAAACGTGCAAAAAGAAAAAGAAAGACGATGTTTGCTACTATGTCAAGGGCAAGCCAGTCCAAGCCAAAACTGTTCAACGCGGTATGATAAGTTAGGAGCACAATTGCCTTGTATAAGCAGGAAAGAAAGCCATTCGTGGTCTTGAAAGCAACAAAGGCTGTTTGAAACATAAAAGCCACGAAGCAAAGGGCAATCAGTGCCGGGTAGCCATAAAATAAGCAATAAAACTCGCCATATATCCCCAAGTGATCGGATTTATAACCACCTTCACTTGCTACCTCTATTAAATGTGTTTTTAAGGGCACCGGTAAACCATTCCTGACATAATCCAAGGCATTTGAGGCCCGTGTTACATCGAAAACATCGAAGCCAGGAGTCAACACATTGTCAATAATGCTTTTAATATAATATTCTCCGTTTATAATTTCAGAAAATATTTGTCTCTTCGCTATTAGTTCAGTACTATAATCAAGAAAAGCTATTCTTAAAAATATTTTCCCCAACTGACGTTCAAGGTTGTCCGGACCAAAGATGCCCCCTTCGTAGGCAAGATTAATGTGCTCAGTAGTAATTAGCGCCTTTACACCAGCTTGCCTCTTAAAGGTAGCACTGACAAACATAAAATACGCTAATGGAATAAGCATAATAAATATTATTAGTGCCTTTCTGCTGACCATAATCTTGTTCTTCACCGCTAAGATACTAAACAGCAATATCATGCCCACTGTTAGAAGCCCGCCACGACTGCCTCCCAAAGTTAATAAAACAATCGTAACAATAAAAAAGATTATAAGAATAATCCGGTGTCGTTGCGGTATTTTGTTGTAATAGTAGAGCAACATTGTAAAAGTGAATAATAGAATTAAATTTTGATTCATCAATAATATTGTAGTGAAGAGATAGAGACGGCCCCATATTGCTGGATTCGTAGAACTAGCGAAAGTAACCAAAATATAAAGGATAAGAATTAGTATTGAATTTTTTACGCTTGGGATCGTATCGTCAGAAAATGATAAATGTAAATGGTGTACATTATGCTTATTTCCTAAATAAAAACCAAGAAACATTGAAGCATTGGCAAAAAGAATAAATATGAGCGCATAGTTTAAATCTAACGTCGTAATAGACATTATTTGAAGCGTAGATGCCGATAAGGGCATCCAAATAAGCGACGGAATCCGCATCATGTAAAACACTGTCACCACGAGGACAAGAAGGAGAATAAACGGATTTCTTCGCCTTTTTTCATATAAAAGCATACAAATATTCTCTATAGCAAAGAGGCAAAGCAGGAATATTGTTAACTCATTTACATAATCAGTACTGCCGGTTGTATTGTAAAGATATGCGGTAATGACGCAAATCAGGATATTTGCGACGCGCAATGTAGAGTTGAGATCATACGAGACTTTTGAGGTTTTAGCGGATGTCATTGATATTGTTATTGAGGGTGAATTTCGAGGTTAGGAAAGTCGACGGAATAGACCCTTTTGCCAAAGTGGCTGTAAAAAAAACCATAAAGAAGCAGGCAAATAAGTTGCACAGTATAAAAAATAAAATTTAAAATTCGACATTTTGTGCGGTGTCAAATGATTGCGTGCTTTTATTAACTCCCCTTGAGCCATTTTAATTCTTGCTCTAAGATACTCCAACTGTATCTTTTGATCTTGGAATGCTTTTGCATATTTAATGGAGTTGTTTTTGCCTAAATTATTCAATTTATCAGATACATATTCAATTTCACCAGGGTATCTCTCCATGAATAGCAAGCTCGTCATATTTGAATGCATACGGTAAACAGCAAGCGGCGTAGCGATGTAATAAGCTTGTGCAGCATAAAGTATTCTCATAAAAACATCATACTCTTCAGTTAACTTCAAGCTGACATCAAAAAGTTCTTCTAATTTATCCAAGGCGGTCTTTCTGACCAATGCGGTCAGAATCCCAATCGGGTATCGATAAATAAAATATTCAAAGACAAACCCGCTGGGTTGAAGTTTTTTGTGTGCTAAAGACTTCTTACCCTTAGCCTGATCCATCATATAATAATTACTATACAAAAAATCTATTTTCGGATTACTCTTAAAAAATGAAACTTGCTTTTCCAATTTCTCCGGCATCCACAAATCATCATGATCAATAAATGCAATGTATTCGCCTTGCGACCGTTTTAAGGCTTCATTGCGTGAAAAACTTAGTCCTCTGTTTTTCTGATGATGGTAAACGACAGGATAACCCCGATCGATATATTCTTGAATTATGGATTCTGTCGAATCTGACGAGCCGTCGTTGATGATTACAAGCTCCCAGTCTTTATATGTCTGGTTGACGATGCTGTCCATTGTTTCGCGCAGGTACTTTTCCGAATTATAACAACAAAGATTAACGCTAACGGTAGGTGCGTCAGCCATTTTTACTCCTCATAAAGAACTCTGCCACTGATTGAATAACCAATTCTACATCCTGGTCTGTCATATCGTTGTATAATGGCAGTGTAAGAATTTCTTCACCAATTTGCTCTGTAACGGGTAATGACGTCGCAAAAGACGCGAAGAATGGTTGTAGGTGGTTGGGAATGTAGTGGATACCGGTCCCGATACCTTTCTCTTTCAGAAATGCAATCATGTCTTCTCTCGCACCATTTAAAACTCTTATGATATAAGCAAAAGGTGCCGTTTCTTTCAAATTCCACGAAAGATTTTTTAAACCATCGATATGCATGAAGGCATCATTGTATTTCTGCACAATTTCTTTCTTCCTTTGAATAAAAGACTCAAATTTTGTTAACTGAACAATGCCGATGGCGGCATTGATATTGCTCATGTGGTAACGATAGCCTTGTGTCGTCACTTCATAAAACCAGGCACGTTCATTCCTGTAGCGGTGCCACGTATCTTTATCAATACCCAATATTCGTTTTGTACCTATTAATTCTGCAATTGCATCATCAGATAGAACAACCGCCCCACCTTCACCACAGGTCAGATTCTTGATTGGATCAAAGCTGAAACATGTTGCATTACCGAAACTGCCAATTTTCCTGCCTTTATATGATGACCCAAACGCATGCGCCGCGTCTTCAATAATAAAAACATTGTGATTCTTTCCTATTTCTATCAGTGCGTCCATATCGCATGCCTGGCCGCAATAATGAACCGGCATGATCGCCTTTGTTTTCCTTGTAATTCTTTTCTTAACATCACTGACATCCATATTGAGGTTGTCAGGGTTAATTTCACAAAAAACTGGCCGTGCCCCCAAAGCGGTAATGACCTGAACGCTGGCACAGAAAGTCAAAGACGGCACAATGACTTCATCACCGTCTTTTATGCCAAAAGCATCCAATGCGATATGCAATGCCGTTGTCCCGGTGTTGACAGCAAGGACATGCTTCGCTCCCAAGTAATCTTTCAATTGATTCTCAAATTCGAATACGGTGGAGCCTAACCCTAACCAGCCCGTTAAAAATACTTTTTCGACTTCTTTTAATTCCTCTTGTCCGATTGAAGGCCGTGAAACAGGTAACATAATATTATTTCTCCATTTTTATAATTATTTCATCATCATGGACCTTGGGCTTCTGTGCAACCGCCAGTATGTAACGCCCGGCGTCCGGCACACTGTGGCCCAGTTCAAGCTCGATTCTCATCAAATAATCTTGCTCCCCGGAATCGAGTTGAGAAGGACGAACAATGTGGTCATGGGGATCAGCCGGAATGCCGGAACAGATGCCGATACCGCACAGTTCGAGTAACTCCATCCCATGCTCGCATGTCAATAAAGAGCGAATCTCCCCTGATGTCTGCCAACTGAATTCCACTTGTCCATCAAAAATGTACCCCTTACGTTCTTCGAGTAACATGCCCGTGTTGTGCCAGAACCTCCCACGCACCAGACACAGGGCATCAAAATATTGACTCCGGAATGACATCAGAAGCAGTGCACCGGGCCGCAGAACCCGTATGATCTCGGACATCTGCTCCCGCCATTTAGGGTAAAAAAATGTCACCTCGGTCATCATGACAATATCCTGGCTTTCCGGGCCACATGACAACAGGGCTTGCCCAATAGATTCCGTCCTGAACTCCACATTTCGCAGGCCGGCTTCATCAGCATTTCGTCGCGCAGCAGCAATCGCAGAATCCGATATGTCGCAAGCCAATACTTTCCCCTGGGGCCACCGTTTTGCCAACCTCAAACTGAAACGACCCTGGCTGCATCCCAAATCCAGGCACTGAGGCTCTTCAGGCATCTCCACAAGAAGAGGGGAAATAACGCGCCAGTATTGCTCCGCGTAATAGGGCTCATCCGGGGCATTGACCATATCGTAACGTGTCGATCCCCGCACAATGGTCTCTTGGATGTCCTTGGGCGCAAAACCGAACGATAGGCGATTCAACGTTTTGGAAATCTTTCCAAAGACTCGGCTTCCAAAGCGCAGTGGCTGAAAAAGCAGGCTACTCATGTTTGCAATTCATCACTTTTGATTTCGAGCATTTCCCAAAGCTCCCGGTTGCACAAAGGCGGAAATTGTTTCATCAGTAATTGGTGAGATCGCCCGCTCTCGGAGTTCTTGCGCCCATGCTTGAAGTCCCTCTCGTTCCGTCTGGCTCAGATTGAGGCAACGTAGCACCTGTTCTCGCAATTCTTGAGGCGAATGGATGGGGGGGGCAAATTCGGGAAACCAGGCCAACGGGTTAAGATCAAAATCTGTTTCTCTGCCAACCACCACTACGGGAACGCCTGACAACGCCGCTTCAAATGCAGAAGTACTGGCAGAGACAACAACGCAGGTCGCACGGTGGAGCCATTGATTCATATTGCCCTCAACCACTGTAAAATGTCTGGGTAGTTGTACAAAAGCCTGATTCAACTCCTTCCGATCAAGCATGGGGTGTGGTTTCAACCAGAACGAAATATCTTCTGTATCCGGGAAGGATTGCCGCAGTGAACCCATCATCTCGGCGATGTTATCCTCACCTAACGGTAAAATTACCAACACTTTGCTCCGTTCTGCCGCTGGCGATACTAATTCCTCTATCAGATGTCGATAGCGTAGTGACGGTCCTACGCGCAACTTGTGTTGAGGAAAACCCATTTGCGCCATTCGCGTCAACATATGTTGAGAATTACAGACAATAACATCGGGATGGGGTGCAAACTCAGCTTCTTCTGGAGTAGTCAAAAGGCAGAGCATTAATGGGTAACTTTCAATGTAATGTTGAAACCCTACCGTTGTTGTCCCAGGCATAAACCTGTGAAAACCCATGGACGATGGCTTTTCACAAATCATATTTTCGAAGGTATCGATATAAAATGCCAGCTTCAATTTCCGCGAGGCAAGTTTCTTAATTAATCGGTAATAGAGCACAAACTTGGCCGCCTCAACACGGCGCGATTGTTGCCAGCGAGCCTCACGAACAAGGAGGGTGATGTCCATGCCCTGAAAGATACGACACCCGGAAAGTAAAAACACCTGCTGCATGACGATCCCGGCGGCCCAGACATAATCCAAAAGCGAATAGAAGTCTTCCGGGATCAGGTATTGTCCCGGGTGCTGGCGGAACCAGGCAAACGCTTTGCGCCTTGAACGCTTAAGATTATAGAGCCATGGCATGGTAATAACGTCATAACCATGCTCGCGCAGTTTCTCAGCCAAGGAGCCAAAATAGCGGTCATGCGCTATGCCGGCGTCACCGAAATAGCTATCATCCATACAACTATGGATCACCACCCTTGGCTTCTCTGTGGGTGGTAGCATAGATGATCGTGTACGACGGGTAATACAAGCATCCAGAATAGCCTTTATTCCATCCAAGAAGTAGAAAGTCCAGGAGGCAGGCCACTTGAGAACCTCCTTTAGTATACTCACATGCGAATGGAATACACGCATGTGTCCTTGCAGGGCGGGATGGCCCGCGAGGAAACACAGTACCGCCTTACTCTCAACGACAACCAGTAAAGGTGGGTGCTTCTTTAATAGGAAGTCCAGGCCAATCCGCAGATAACAGATAGAATGATAGAGAGAATCGCCGTATGTATTACGTTCTGCAATGGATGAACTCCACCAGATAAGGTTATCGTTTTGTTTCCCTATTTCAGTAAGCCAATCCAGATAGGGTTTACGCCACGCCAATGCCAATGTCTGCAATAGTTCGCTATATTTCACATTTTGCCAGTCATGGCCGAGAGTTTCATTCCACTCTTTGAAGCACGAGTAATTCCGTCCGAGAAATAACCATTGAGCAGGAATAGATCTTTCTTTTCCTAATTCAACAGCAAGTTTCCGATTCATACGCTTCGGCGAGATAGCGGCGTGACAAAGATAAATCATTCCCTATCAACATACCATTGCCGAAACACGATGTTCAGCGTCTTAGTACCCAGTTGTAATATTAATGGGAACGACAGCATCATTCACTTTCCACTCAGCACTTGGTTGGGCTACCGGCAACTTCATATGTGGGCATACTCGGCGATTGCCGTTTGATAAAACGCTGTCAGACCATAGCTATCCGCAACGTACGCAACAAACTGAAAACCCATCTTACGGAATCGGCGACAGGCCGTAATGTCCCGAGAGAAGGTGCCGGCCAACTTACCCCCTGACTGAATAGCAGCAAGACAGGTTTCCAGTTGATCCATAACCTTGGGGTGCTCCAACTGGCCAGCTAAACCTACGGATTGAGAGATATCGTACATACCAAGATAGATCAGGTCAATGTCCGGTACACGAGCGATGGCAGGCAGATTGGCAATGCCCTCCTGCCCCTCCACCAGAATCCCCACAAGGGTTTCCTCTGTGTGTCGAGCCATGCTTTCAGGCAAACCCTCATGGGTATAACCATGACATCGTGTATAAGGAGAAAGCCCTCGTTTTCCATTGGGTGCATAGCGCGCTGCTTGGGCGATTCGTTCAGCCCCGTCCACTGTGGCGACATGAGGCACCATTACCGCTTTGCAGCCTGTTTCGAGCGCGTGGAGAATAGTGTTTTCCTGATCATTACCCACCCTTACGATAGGTTGGCAGTCATTGACCTGAGCCGCACGGACCATCTCCTCAGCAGTTTCGTAAGACATTGTGCCGTGTTCCATGTCGATTACCACAAAATCCACACCCGTGCGTGCTATGACATCTACAACAAAGCTGGACGGCAGCATGCACCAGGTGCCAAACACAGTCTCACCACTCATCATCCTGGATTTAATAGTAGATTTTATGGTCGTGCTCATTTCGCCTCCTTATAACTTTGGTAAATCGGATCAATTAGCATGAGATCTTCGGCTTTTTGGCGGTCTGCATCGGTATCTACGGACTTGGAAATATATGGTGATGGTACCATCCGTACCTTGTAGCCATGCTGAAGTGCGCGAATCATTTCTACCGATTCCTGGAGTTCCAAAGGTGTGGGATTAAGTTCATGGTTGAATTTTTTCATGAAGTGCCAACGAAATGGCATGACACAAACCTGCTTCCACCATGTACAGCGCTGTTCTTCGTGGGCAACAGACGGAATGGGCGATCGAGACATGTACATGGCATTCATTCTTAGGTCGCAAACCACCTTGATTTCACCAGGGTCAGTCCATTCTTCTTCGACAAGTTCTCCGCACAGGTTTGAGACGAAGATATCCGCTTCATCCAGGAGTGGTTGAATGGCGAGATCAATCATATCTGGATGCACCAGGGGTTCATCACCCTGAACCACGACAATGATGTCCTCGTCTTGCAGTCCTAATGTTTCCGCTGCGGCCGCAACACGCAAACCGGGGCGCTGAATGTCAGGATCAGTCATGATCACTGTTCCTCCAAACGCCTCCACACATTGTTTGATGGGTTCGTCGCAGGCTGCAACAAAGAGATCTGTGGCGTATTTACTTTGAGCGCAGCGGCGATAAACATGCTCAATCATTGGTTTGCCGAGGATGTCACATAGAGGCTTACCAGGATAGCGGGTTGAACTCATACGCACTGGGATACCAACAACAACTTTCATATTGCACCTCCAAGGGCCTCAGCTTTTTATAATATCAATGTCTGATGAATGCCTATCTAAGAAAACTAACAAGTTATCACTGGTCAGCAGTTCAATGTTTTCTGTTATTTTGGAAATCTCCCAATTCCACCATTGAATCTTCAGCATTTTTTCAATGTAATCTTCAGAAAATCTAAATCTTATATGTTTACTTGGATTACCGCCAACTATTTCATACGGTTTTACACTTTTTGTAACTATACTTTTTGCAGCAATAACCGCCCCGTCTCCGATGCTAACTCCCGAAAGAATGGTTACACCTTGTCCTATCCATACGTCATTGCCAATTATCACATCTCCTTTATCTCGAGGATGGCCTTTTTCACTTACTTTTCCCCCCATCCTGCAAAAATCCCTCTTGAAAAAGGATATGTTGTTATCCAGTCGGTTCTGTGGTCTGCGCCAATAACTGTCAATGTACCGTTTGCCATAGAACAAAATTTACCAATTTTAACAGTGCTGTTTCCTCCGTACTTCAAGATAAACGGCTCACCATAACTAAACTCACCTATTTCATACTCTTTATATCGAGGATTATCTTTTGTAAACTCGAAACTCTCAAATAAATAAAATATGTCAAGCAATCTTCTTAATATTTCTGCCATAATTTTGTGTTTAATATCTGAAATATGTTTCATTTATTACCTTGCATTCTGAAAAGCACGGAGTAGCATACTTTTTCAAAAACCAGCTTTGAATTTCGATTCATTAGTAATCCTTTTTTGCGACAATAAAAAGATGGCTGGCTATACCGGATCGCTCGATCTCAACTCGATAGTGGCGGTTAAAGGCTTCGTCAAATAAACCGTCGACTTCCGGGACAGTACCAGGAGAGAGGTACTTGGACCAGCGAATCAGATTCTCGATGCCATACTTGTGAAGAAAGCCTATTTTCGGTAACGGGAACCCAGAGCCTTCGAAAAGCACAGGTATTGCCCTTTTGCCAAAATAGTTCAAGTGCGCAATCTGAAAGAAGAACGGCTCGAAAGCCACTGAGTGAGCGCGCAAAAGCAGGTCGTCAAGATTAGGCATCGAAAGAATGAAGGTGCCTCCGCGTTTCAACAATTTAAACGCCTGACGGACAAAATTTGCTGGATCCGGCAAATGTTCAATAACATCAAATGAGGTAACGATATCGGCGCATTCGTTTGCCGCAATCGCATCCTCTGGATAAGGGTAATATATATGCCCCTTGGATATCAGGTATTCTCTGAAAATCTCACTTGGCTCCACTGCGATAGTCTGATCTGCAACTCCCTTAATCGCATCCAGAAATACGCCTGCTGATGCACCAAGATCAAGGACAGTCTTGCTGCGAAGATTTTGAATGCCGATCCTCTGGACTCTCTCGTTCTGCTCGTGGTCATATTTTTTCTGAATGCTTGCGGGAGAAAACTCGTAATCAAATTTCTCCCGATATTCATGGGTCTCATAAAAGCGATCAAGATTTTCCGGGATGGGGTTCAAGAATGCAAATCCACAATCCTCACATCCAATGACGGTGAAGCCGTCAATAAATTCTGATCCAACACCACCAGAACGGATTGGGCCCGGGTGAATAACTCTCGTATTCTTCGAAGAACACAGTCGGCAGTTCATACCTCTGCCCCCGCATCCGACACTCTGTCCTGTAACGAGACCACCATTTTTCTTATACCATCCTCTAATGACACAGTAGGTTGCCAGTTTAGTTCAGACATTATTTTCCCGAAATTGCCATAGCAACCGTCAATGTCGCGGGGGGTGCGGTCTTCTATATTTATCGGATACGTATTCGGTTCGCCCCCAAAGGATTTGATGATTACTTCCAAAACCTTCTTCACGGTAGTCTTGCGGCCCGTGCAAACATTGTAGGTTTCCCCATCCGCCAAAGGAGCTTGCGCCGCAATCAACGCATCAACAACGTCATCGACAAAAACGAAATCGCGAAAACGATCCAACGGCCCTTTCACCACAATGGGTTGTCGCTTTGCAATAAATGCCATGTAAATGCTAATCATCCCTTGTTTGAGATTCTCCATGTTTTGCCCAGGACCATAAACATTAAATAGCCTAAGCACGGTGGTGCGCATGCCTTCTTCAGAGAAAATACGGATAAAACCTTCGGACGCCTGTTTGTTCACGCCATAAAACGACTTGGGGCAAACCGGGCTGGCCTCGTCAGCCGGAGAGTTCAAATGATCTTTGTAAACACCCATGGTGCTGGTAAATATGAACTTACCCACTGCATGTTCTTTAGCCCAACGCAAAAGCGCAAGTGTTGCTAAGCTGTTAGTTCGAAGGTCATGCACCGGATCCTCGTACGACACTTCTCCGGACGCTTGAGATGCCAAGTGATAAATGAGATCGATTCTTTGTGGAAGTTTGCTTAGATTACGGTCATCTGATAAATCCAGATGAATAAACTCCGCCTCAGTGGGTACGTTTTCCCTTCGACCCGTACTTAAATTGTCCGCAACAACAACCTGGTGGCCGTTGTTGAGGATTTTTCGCGAAAGCCAACTACCGATAAATCCAGCGCCACCAGTAACTAACACCTTCATACTCGTTTATCCCTTCGTTTTTAAAATTGAATCAAGGTCATGCAATTTAGCGAGTGGTATACCATGCACCTCAGCTATTTTCCTGTACTCGGCTGGGGCATTGCCCCATGTAGTCAAATAGCATGAGTAGCCCGCCCTCAAAGGCTCAATCAGATGCGTCGCGTTGTCATCGAGAAAAATGAGATCTTGCGCAGAGCATCCTTCGATCTCTTTGATCATTTCGAGCGCCTCCAGTTTGCTGGCGATCTGCGATTGATCAAGCAGGCGTTCCGCAGGCAATGGCAACTCGTGGACTTCAAGAATTAGTCGGACGGACTCTCCATCTTTCAGAGTAGCAACGTAGGTACGTCCTTCACGATAAAGTCTTTTGAAAAGATTCACTACTTCCGGCCAGACGGGATGGAGATCAAGCCAGCCTTGAAGATTTTCTGCTCGCATCCTTTCTCTTTCCTTATAAAAGACCTTATTAAAAGATGACAGATACTGCATCCATTTCCGACAGTAGTTTTCAAAGTCTGACTGCCCGCTTATTGGAAGATTTTCCTCAAGGCACCTTCGCAGCACATAATACTCACCGGCGCCACGCACATAGGGTCGCAGAGGTCTGAATGCATCGCGATCGCTTTTTGAGAAATTATCAATACTAGGGCGATAGCCTGCTCGGCCATGCCAACATTCCCAAGCGTTCCAGGAAGTGACCAGACACTCATCGGTGCTGTCGCAGATGACACCATCGAAATCAAAGACAATAATCGGCTTCATAAGTGATCAAATTGCCGGAAGCAGTTTTTCAATTCTCCCAGTCCTTCCAACCTACAGGTGAATGTATCGCCATCCTTGAAAAAGATCCGATCTCTCACGCGCGTTGGTGCTCCTGTCAACACGATATCACCCGGCTCCAAAGTTAACCATTTCGATAGCCAAACTAGCGTTTCCACTTCCTTCATCACCCGTTGATTTAGGGTACTTTCCCGCAAGAGTACCTGGTTATGCCATCCCTGTATAAGCTGCCTGTCCGGTATAAAATCTGTTTCTATCCAAGGCCCTATCGGACAAAACGTATCAGCCGCCTTCGATCGCGCCAAGTGATGATCCCTACCAGATACATTTTCTGCCGTCACATCATTTGCGAGAGTGTAGCCAAAAATTGCCGCACAAGCTTGGTCCGCACTTGCCTTCGTTAAAGTGCAGCCAACTACAATTGCCAGCTCAGACTCTCCCCAGACTTTCACTTCTTTGAAAGGGCATAGGATTTCACCATTAGGTCCGATGACCGAAGAACCAGGCTTGATGAAAACAACAGGCTCCGCATCCTCTTCATGACGCCCGGTTGCTCCCTCGTAGTTTGCTGCCAATGCAACTATTTTGCTCGGTGTCGCCGGCGCAAGAAGTATTTTATTGTCGAACAGAGCCTCGCCGACCGGTCGTACATTCTGTTCCCATGGCGCACAATCAAGCAGTTCGATTATTTCATCTTGCAGACGCCCCCATCCCGTAAATCCATCTCTTCTTTTAAGGCGAACGAAACGCAAGGGTCAGTCTCCAATCTCATGGCGAATCTCGCCAATCAACTCCAACAATCCCTGCCCAAGATCCACATGCATTGGCGGCGTGTATTTGCGACCCAGCTTGGGTTGGTAGGCGTAAGGGGTGCGGATGTAGTGGCCAGTATACTCGGTTTCAACAAATTCTACAGATTGCGGTATGCCGAGTATCTCCGCCAGCATCTTTAGCAGATCCATTACCCGCATAGGCTCCTGGCCGGTCAACACCACGTGCCGGTTAAGAAAATCGCCCCCCAAGGCTTCTACGCTTGCTCTCGCCGCATCTTCAACATGAATGTATTCGCGCATTGCCTCAGCGCTGCCTTCATAGCTTACCTTACCGGTCTCCAGCGCACGTTTGACGATGCGCCAAAGGCCATTATGGTGGTCTGACCGAGGCCCATAAAGGGATCCATAGCGCAGAATGGTATAGTCCAGCCCATAAATGCGTTGGTATTCCTCTATGTATTGTTCGGCGGCCTGCTTGCTGCATCGGTAGAAACCTCCCTCACGACTGTGGACATACACGGTACTGGCATACACATAGTGTCTGACCTGTTTGCGACGGCAGGCATCGAGTAACTGTACATTGCCTAGGATATTAACCCGCGCGGTTTCTACGGGCTTGTCCAGCGCTTCATCGAGATCGGCGGTCGCAGCAAAGTTATATACCACCTCGCATCCAGTTACGGTTTTCCCCACCAATGTTTCATCCAATATGTCGCCAACAACCATTTTTTGGTCGGGGTGCAAATAGGCTGACTGATTCTTATCAAAAATGGTTACATCATATCCCCTATTGCTCAGCTCGTCAGCCACATGACTTCCAAGAAATCCACTACCGCCGAAGACAATGACTTTCATGTGTTTAAACCTCTTATCACGTTTGTAAGATGTGTCATAGCCGGAGTCAGGATTGTTGACTGGATACGGGCATTTTCAGGTACCCCATGTAAAACGTAGTGTAATCCCGTGATGTCAGCCACTATTTCCCCCACCTTGTACCGTGCTTCTCTAAAAACAGCTTCCATGATGCTTGGTTATCAAGCTAACCGATTCAATGAAACTCTGTCAAATCAAAGATTACCGCTTTAATCATTTAAAACACCTATAACTGTACAGGGAGTACTGTCAACCTCTGCGATTCTCAAAGGAATTGCCCAGACTTGAAACAGCAACGATAGGTCTTTTGTCAAATCCATATCCTCTATGATCAGCACCGGTTGACCTTCGCCCTGGGGGTCCAGCAAAATCCTGTGCGTTTCTCTCCCGAGTTCACGGTTTTGAAAGGACGATACGGATACCCAATCAATTCCAATGGCTTTTATCTTTGGAAAATGTCTGCGGATAAATAGACCGACATCCGGGTGAATACCGGGATTTTCCTTCCCATATATATCCTGATCACGGCAACTACTCCAACCTGATCGAAATAAGAGCAAATCTGTATTTATAGGAACCGTCTTCAGCATATCAATGTCGTTCAGGAGTTCTGCCGGCCTCAGTTTGACATCTAGTACAGTTGGCCTTTGAAATATCCAGAATGTGGGTGGATAGTCCGTTATCTTAGGTCCGTTATCAAAAAAATGACGCGGTGAATCTACGTGTGTGCCCCAGTGATTCTCCATGGTAAAATTGAAAACATTTGATGAATCACCGGCAATAATAGACTTCACACAAGAGATGTCCACCGTTGCCTTCCCGCCAAAAATTTGCATTTTATCTTTGATGATATGAGACAAAAAACAATATCTCATACTTCGAAAAACCCCTGTAAGTGGCGGATTGCACTTCTTCCCATCGCCAACACTGACTCTAAAGCGTTGCCACCAATGTGGGGAGTACATATGAGATTGGGGAGGCTCAACAGTTCCTTGTCTTCGGGAGGTTCTTCCTCATATACATCTATTGCCGCACCAGCAATAATGCCATTCATTAGAGCCCATTTAAGGCTATTTTGTTCAACTACTTTACCCCTTGAAGTATTGATTAAATAGGCACAGTTTTTCATCTCCCTGAATACATCCCTGTTTATCAGATGCAAGGTATCACTGTTAAACGGCACATGCAAGGTCACAATATCGCTTTGACGATAAATTTCTTCTTTGGTGGTCTCAATAACTTTGTTTACACTATAATATTCTCTCTGTTCTACAATGTCATTCACCAAGATTCTGTTCCCAAAAACCTTCAGAAGTCTAATAATTTCTTTCCCGATATTTCCTATGCCAATAATACCAACCGTCTTTCCTCTCAGGTCAGAACCACCATCTTTGTTCCATAGCCCTGTTTTGAGCTGGTTAGATGTTAAAAAGAGATTTCGCGAAAGGGCAAGCATAAAAGCAATGGTCATCTCTGCAACTGATATCCTGTTAACACCGGGGGTCCATCCAATGGAAATACCTCTTTCTTTACAGTATTCAAGGTCTATATTGTCCAGACCAACACCATACTTTGAAATGATTTTCAGGGCATCGCATTCTCCCAGTACGCTTTGGTCCAGTCTTTCGAGACCTACTATTATTCCATCGGCACCTTTAACAAATTTGATCAATTTCTTACCTGAAAACTTATTGCCCTCTTCATTAAAAATAGCTCTGGGAAAACTTCGCAGAAGTTCATTTTTCAATATTTCATTCTTTGAGAATGATGGTGATGTTACAACTATTTTCATTGATATCTTATTAATCCTTTGGTTTCACGAATTGTTTAGCGCTATAGTTTAGACCCACTGAGAGCCTACCGGCTTTCCCCATAATTTCATTGATCGCCGGATCCATGAATCAATGATGGTAAGCCTTGCAATCCCCGGTTTTTCCTTTTGTTTCGTACAATAGCCTTTCAATAAAGTTGGATTAGTAAATGCATATTCTTTCCTCTAAGCCTAAACACAGAGGGAACACAATAGGTATGAGCAGATATTATGCTGATCCTTGGATTTGATGCAGGCAGAACGTGAGCCGTCATGATGGTAAGAGGCCTGTTTTTCACTTGGGCAAGATTCATTCTGTGGCAGAATATGAAATCTGACGCAGAGTCTGCCCCAAGTCTTCCAAGGGTTTTTTTGGCATGCGCGAATAACGATAACAAAACTCCTCACGTGCCGCCTGAACAGGTTCGCTGTTCCACCATGCAGCCACATTGTCCCATACCTGTGTCATCTGGTGTGCAGCGGCTTCCGGGGTTTCGTGGAAAATGCCGACTGCCTTCAGTCGCTCGAAGTAAGGTACGGCGCTGTTGCGGAGCTCCCAATGGTTCGGGTTCCAGAACATGATCGTGGGAATGTTCATCGCCAGCGATTCCAGATAAGTAGTGGCATTGTAGGTAGAGACATATATTCGGGACTTTTCAATCAGGGGCGCAATTGGCCCTCTCCCATCATCCAGTTGTATTTCCGGAAAGTGTTCGCGCCATCGTGCAGCTTGATACCAACCGCAGTCGTGTACATATAGCCGTACCAGCAAGCGCCCGCGTATCTCATCTGGAAGGGCGTCAACAAAACGGCACTGCTCATTGAAATAATCCAGCCATTGGCCTGCCATAGGGACACTGTGCATTCGATAGCTATAGCGAGACATGGTCATTTCCACCATAAGAGCGTATCCCTCAGCACCCCTTTTATGCATATCAATTCCAAACATCTTGAGGTTACCCACAGGTTTGATCTGTGGGCGTCTCTTGTCATCCCATCCCCAAGACAACCAACTGTCGCTGATCGAACATTCGTGATCTTCCGCAAAATTCCATCTGTCTACACCATAGTTTCCGCCATGCTGTCCGACCGCCAAAGGCACACCTGCCTCGACCTTCCCTGCCGCCCAAGCCTTAAACACTTCATCAGAATCATATGAATTGCTGGTAAATATCAAACGTGGCTTTTTCGGCCAGTGCAACTTGTCGCAAAGCGACTGAAGCTCAGCATAACCTTCCAGGTAGACCGTGGGAATATGCCGAGGAATCATCGCCCTCACGACACCCGAGAAGCCTTCCTGCTTTGGCCGACCCATCTGCCAGCATCGTTTGTTCCAATCCACGTCCGCCCTTGGTGGTGGAATGCGGTTCCAGAGTACAGGTAACTGTCCCACAAGCCACTGTAAACGCAATTCCTTCGTGATTGACAAGTACGAGGCCATAAAAAACATAGCGTCATCCCGCGCGAATATCTGAGATAGGACCGCGGCGGCATGAGCCAACTTAAGTTTCAACCAACGGAAAGAAGTAATCCCCGGTAGTGCGACCGCTAAATTGCTTCGTTCCACGCCTTGCACTTTCTCAACGGGCACGGTGGTCCACCCCTGGAGCAACTGACCGTAAATCACCTCATTCCATGCGTCTTCAATAAAGAGGCCATTAAAGTGAACCATATCATTGGGAACAACCTGCTCAGGCGCTGCATCTATAATCCGTACCCCGGCGATGGAATAATCAGTTACCGCCCTCTGTATCATCGCCCAGCGATCAAACAGCATCTGTACGAAGTAGCCAAGCCAAGGCCCCACAAGAATGCGCCAGTAGCGCAATGAATGATCAACACCATGAATTGTGTTTAGCTTTTCGACAAGTTCGAGTAGCAGTTCCTCGTAAAGGTGCTTCAGATAAAGATAATCCAGATGTATTTTTGCACGGTCGTTCCAGTGATAAGAAACCATCTCCGCATCCATTGCTGCCCATACATGGCGAAGACTGTAGAGACGGCACCACTCACCAAGGAATAGAACCGGCTGATCTTTGGGCCAAGTACGCTCATCTGCTGTGGTTATGAGAAACATTTACTCCTCAAGCTCATCAATAATTACAATCCTGTGGGTACACCCCAAAAATCGCAGCAACTGCATAGAGGAATTTTATTCCTATTACCCTCTATATGATGCTTGACCCACTCTTTTCTTTTGGAGCTGTTCCATATATCTAACAGAGGCGTAGAAGTGGCATCTCCGATAACCCCCAATCTTTTCGGATCAAACCTGACACAAGTAGAAACTTCACCGAGTCTATTAATCGCCATATGATTCAATATCTCTAAACATATTCCTATTTCCGGTACAGTCGGCCTTTTCTGATATTCGAAGCTTCCCAAGGGGTTATGCAATATTCTGGTTGCAATAATCCCATCCATCTTTTCCCATCTTTTCGTACCCACCTTCCCCAGACATCTATAAATCATATTGGGTTTTCTTTTGCCTTTAATCTCCAGAAACTTCTTTACCAGCTCATATTGTGCATCCCCGTCCGGGTCGTTTTCAATGACTGAAATGGTTATGGTATCCAAATTGTCGATGATCTCTCCGGCTTTGTCCACGATCAACTTAGCATTGGTATCCACACATCTTATTTGATCCTTGAATAATCTGATTGCTTCACTAAATCTGGGATACAACAGTGGCTCACCATTGTTATGAAATTGAACTACTATTCCTTCAGGTAGTTGGCTGGCTATTTTCTTAACTAATTCAAAATCCATATCACCATAATGAATGGCTATTTCTGGATATTCCCTGTCTATCTTTCTCCTGCCGCACATCCAGCAGTTTTTGTTGCATCTGCTGGTCAACTCCAGATGGATGCAATATAATCCATTAAAGGATGAAGTCATTTTTCCCTCTCAATGTTTTTTTCGGTTTAACTGCGGTCGAAAGTAACATAATTTCCTGTGAAAATCTTACCAGTTTGCTATGTGACCGAAGGGATCGGGGTGCTATAAATGACACAACTGAACAAAAAGGCTGGAGGTAAGGAAATGACCATAAAAAAGGAAGTTGTCTGAATTTCTCCACTTTCACATCGTCAAATCCGTTGATTAATAAAATATCTTTCAAAGAATTAACTGTGAATGGTGTTCTGTGGGTGTAGTCCTCATAAAATGTTTTATAAATGGATTCCCAATCTGGAACCATCGCAATGACCAGACCACCCGGATTAACAATACGGTATATCTCCATGACCAGTTTTTCGGGATAATAAAAATGCTCAAGGACTGATTTTGAAAAAACAATATCAAAAGTATTATCATAATAAGGTAACGGCTCATTCTCCAGATTTGACTGTAATATTTCAGCTTCAGGACAGACAGATTTTGCTATAGTAGATTGGTCCACCCCATATCCGTTAAGGCCGCATCGGATAAAACCTCTCAGGAACTCGCCGCGGCCGCACCCCAAATCTAAAATCTTGTTTCCCTTCTGCAATTTATACCTAAAAAACAGATAGCGGGCTAATTTATCCGGATATTGAGTGAAGGGTCTATCTTTTTCGTTGTATGTTACAGCTACATAATCCCTCTGTGGGTTTATCGAAGACACTACAGCAGCTCCACTAATTCGATCAGGGTACCCTCCGGAGCCCTGCAAAAAGCAACTTTCGCATAACCATCCGGTGATAATTGCGGTATTGAGTTAAATTGAATTCCCTTGTTTTTAAGTCTTTTATGTTCAGTATCCAGATCATCAACGGTAAATGCTATATGGGAAACCCCAATTTCACAAATTTCACGTCTCCTTTGCTCTGCAGGATGTGAGTGATATTTCAATAATTCTATCATTTGACCTGATGATGAAGTTATCTTGACCGTTGTAACCTTTACATTGTGCAGCGATAAGATATTGTCGATATAATTCCCCGATTCCTCCATCTGTTTCGCAATCTGAAAACCGAGAAGATCACGATAAAAACGGAGCGATTCATCCAAGTCAATGACCACTATGCCGGTATGTCGGATATCTTTGATCATTATATATCCTGAATTATCTCCACAATTGCCTCATCAAGCACATCAAGACCTTCTTCTAAGGCATCGTCCGGTATTGTAAGTGGCGGACCAATTTTTATTGATTCCCTCCCTGTGTGAACAAGCAACAAGCCCTTTTGCATGGCTTTTTCACATACCCGACTCGGGAATAATCCATCCGTTTTGCCTGTTTCTGGATCCTTAAAAATAACGCCAGCCAGCAATCCTGTGCCAAAAATATATGAAATTCTATCTGGGTATTTCTCCTTGAGTGCATTGAGCCGGAGATGAAGTCTTTTCCCTTTTCTGGCTGATTCCTCAACCAGATCCCCGGATTCAATTGCCTCTAAATTAGCTAAACCGGCAGAGCAGCAGAGAGGGTTTGCAGAATGCGTACTACTCATGGAACCAAATTCCGGAAGATCCATTATCTTCCGACTGCCAACAACAGCAGACAAAGGCAAACTACCGCTTAATGCCTTCCCAAGGCAGAGCAAATCGGGTTCAACATCATAGTGTTGATAGACAAACAATTTCCCGGTTCTTCCAAAGCCACCCTGAATTTCATCAAAGGTAACCAGGCAATCATGCTCCTTTGCAAAATCAACAAGAGCCTTAATGTATGCCGCAGGGTAAAAGATAGCACCCCATCCCAGGTAAGATTCAATCATAAAACCTGCAATATTATCGAAGTTTAATCCATTCGCTTTTAAAACTTCCATATCTTCTTGGAAGTGATTCCCCCAGTCATATTTCTTGCCCTTGGCGTCTTCTGCAATCCAGGGATAGGGAAAGGGCAGGTGATGCATGTTCGGGTCCCTGTGGCCAATCCACGCGGATTTAAGGGGATCTCCCTTGAGCATCTCTGCGCCCATAGTTCGACCGTGCATGGCACCCTGGAAAGAAATGATGCCAAGCTTGTTTTGGCTGATGGTTTGACCGTACATCCTCATCAGCTTTACAGCACATTCTGTTGCCTCTGTTCCGGAGGATAAAAGAAAGGTTTTCTCAAATTGAGGCGGGGTTATTTCAATAAGTTTTTTTAAGAATATTGCACGAATATGGCTGGGAAATGTATATGTATGAAGAAGCTTTTGATCCAATATTTTTTGAAGACTGGCTATTATTTCAGGGTTTGAGTGTCCTGCATTTGCCAAAAAAATTGTAGATGTAAAATCTATCCAACAATTGCCACATGGATCATAAACCTGAAAATCCTCTGCTTTATCCCACACTACGGGGAGCTGTCCATGCATTGACCGAGATTCATACTTTTCCAGATCAAGCAATACCTGCAAAGTCTCTGGTGCGGGAATTGCCGTTTTTATCGTTCGATATTTTGTAACTATAAACGGCACATCGACAGGGGTTTGCGAAAATTGGTATATCATAATTGATATTTCCTTTCTTTAAATAGGCTGTTGACAATTGCGGGATTTTTTGCCGCCAGATATTCCAGATGGTCAAAATCATCTGCCGTGTCGACCTCCACAACAGATGGCGTAACAAAAGCAAGGACTTTATCTCCATGCAGTTTCTTATTTTCAATAACATATTTTGTTTTAATAATATCAACGTAACCATTAGCCTGATAGGTTTTATTAAATTTTTGCCTCGGATCATTGAAGGTATCCAAAGCAAAAGAATGTGAACCAACAGATTTTAAACAATCTCCTTCTATTTCAAATGCCTTATATGCCGATTCAGACATCTCATGCACAGATCTGAGCGCAGTAGCCTGGTCTGACTGTTTTATAAGTTGTATTGCCCTATCAATATAACTTGCCTCACGCAATGGTGTTGTCGGACGTAAATGAATAAGGTGTTCAGGCAGCTTCCCTTCGTCTTGAAACATCCAATCGAGCAGATGCTTAACAAAATCATAATCCGTGCTGTTGTCGCTGGAAATTTCAGGGGGGCGTAAAAAAGGAACTGCTGCTCCGTATTTGCGCGCAATATCGGCGTATTTTTCAGAATCTGTTGACACAATAACTCGATCTATACTGTTTGCCAATTGCGCAGCAGCTATGCTATAAGCAAGCAACGGATATCCGGCCAATAACCTGATATTTTTGTCAACAACACCTTTAGAGCCAGAACGCGCAGGAATTACCGCAACAACGTTTGTCATAATCAAGTTCCTCTTTTGATGGATTCAAAGGGAATATGTGCCCTGAGTTTTTCTGCAATCTTAATTTCTTTACGATTAACTATCATATCGCCAGTTCCCATTGCTTTTTCAATCTTTCGGACCGCACCAACCAGTTGACGAAATCCTGCAGCTTCGACGGAAGCTGCCTGATCAGAACCATACATGGCACGATCAAGGGTAATATGCCGTTCTAATGATGCAATGCCAAGAGCTGCAGCTGCATAAGAAACCGCCAGACCAACCTCGTGACCGCTGTATCCCACATTACACTTATAACGATCACGAAGCGTTTTTATGCGGTTTAGGTTAGCTTCCTCATCTTCCATAGGATAGGTAGAAACACAATGCATAAGTTCAAATGGACAACCTGCGCTTTTGAATATCTCAACGGCACGGTCAATCTGTTCAGTTTCTGTCATCCCTGTAGAGATAAATGTATGTTTATTTTCTGAAGCCACTTCTTTGAGCAAGTCTTCATAAACAATCATTGCAGAAGCGATTTTATTATATTTCAGGTTGAACTGCCGCAGGAATCTCTGACTTTCAATGTCCCATGCCGACGCAAACCAATCAATACCCTTTTCCTTGCAGTAGGCATCAATCTCTTGATATTGAGCAAGTCCGAACTCAAGTCCCTCTTTCTGCGCCCGTTGAGTGGTTCCCCAAGGGCTTTCCCGCAGCGAGTCTAAAAGTTCCTTGGTGTAAACCAAGTCGATGGTGCGTTTTTGAAATTTAACAGCATCAGCACCCACATCCGAGGCGACATCGATAAGCTGTTTTGCGATTGCGAGACTGCCATTGTGGTTGATACCGATTTCGGCAATAATAAAGATAGACATGGTTACTTCCTCCTAAATTAATTAATGATTGAATTATTGTACCTATGTTGTTCTAAATTTTATCCAGCAGCAACTCACCGCAACAGAATTTAGTTTCAAATATCTTTATCTTAATGTGGCTTTGAAATACCATTTACAGAGAGCTTTCATTTTACTACAAACCATTTGACTTTCGTTGATTTTGAAGAACAATGGCATATCCGTAAGAAGGTATATCATATCTAATCGCACCATAACTTGTTAATTGATCTACATAAGGCCTTATGTAGTTTTGGTAACGACTTTGAATAGTTGTGCCACAACCTTCTCTTGAAGTCAAGTTAGTATCAACGATAACACAATCAATTCGATCAGGGTTCAATCCGTTGTATACCGATTGGCCAAGCTGCCCAAACGGTGGGATCTCCGATATTGCATATACCCTGCTTTGCGGAATGTTTAAAAAAGCTCCTAAAAAAGTTGACTCATAGGACATAATACCTCGGCAACCTTGAATAATGGTTGTGAGAGCAGGCATCGCAGCCTTCAGAGAGCCGTCCCTTTGTTCGAGTAGGTGCAACCGGCCACGACCAACATCGTTAATTGCATTTCGCACAATATCTGCCCAACCAAGGACATTGATTTGAGAAAAAATGATCAGCAGTACTATTGTTGGAAGTGCAAGGGCGAATCTGCTCATCGCTATCCTAAATCGGGCTTTAGGAAATCTCGCTGCAGTGAACAGCAGTGCAGCACTTAAGAAGGCAAAGATCGCACCAGCAAGAAAAATTATGCCCCTTAAGGGCTTGGTTGATACATAGGCAATAGAATAGAAAAGCAATGATGACGAGAATATCCCTCCCGCGAAGATAAAAAGCGCCATCTTCTTAAGAAGCGTTTCATCGCTCGGATATAACTTCTGTAGAAAAACTGTAAGTATAGCCCCATACCAAGACACAGCCATGACGAAAATAGGAACCAAGGGGAACATGTAACGCGGTTGTGGTATAGCTATTGCCGTTGGAATAGCAACCAGTAGTGCAATGCTGCTGATTACCAATGTCTTTGTAGGCCCGTTTCGTGCCGCACGGAAAGCTCCATAGATAATACCGATAAGCAGAATAAGCTTAAATATGTATAAGAGATAGCTCATGAATCCTATTTCAATTTTCGGTATCCAGATAGTCTCCATTATTGTCGGCACCAAATCCTTAAGGTTTAAGATGACAATTTCGAGAAAGAGTTGCGGGTTTGCTAAGAGCGCGCCCTGAACGCTTGTGGCACCGCCAAATGCTTCCCGGTTCGTGAAATAAAAGTCATGACCTTCAAACGTACCATATTTGAGTTCAATGTACCTCACGTTGAGGGGTTGGATACCAGCATCTGCATGTATCTTTCCATCAACTGGAAACCATTCTGTGTTTGTATACCATACATTGTTCCACAGCGAGGATGACTGACAAGCCAGGAACCAAAGAAACAATATACTGACTATCAGTAGCGGCCAGTCGCTTGCAAGTCGTAGCCGCCAGTGAAACAAAGGCCTGATTCCACTCTTTCGCATTGTTCGCAGCGCGTCGTATGCCAAGAAGGCAACGATCAATAACATATAGGTTTGCCGAAAGAAATAGGCCAAAATCAAAAAAGTATAGGAGGCTACCAAATGAAAACGATCGGCTTTGTCGTTCCTGAGTAAAACCGCTATGAGGCTACATGCCAATGCCAGTTTCTGAACAGGAGCCTGAGACATCTGTAAATAGGGAATCCAGAGACAGGCCGCCAGCAATGCCAGCCAAACGCCGAAATAAGATCGAAAGAATACAACAAGAGCAGTCACAGTGATGCTGGTTGTAACAAGATACTCGGTTGTCACGGAAGCCGGGTAAGGCATCCAGTTAAAGAGATTAAGATAAAGAATATAGAACGGGCTTCGATCGGGCACGATAAAGTCACCGGTCTCGGCAAAAACGCGGGCAAAATACCAATAGCCCCAAGTCTCCACGTTCGCTTCCCAATTTAAAAACATCGTCAGGCAAACTGCAGTTATAATAGTGATACCAATTATTAAATGCATTGCAGTTTTTTGGCTTATCATTTGTTTCATTATACTGTTATATTTGTTTCGTCAGAATATTTCATTTAATTTCGCAGACAACTGTCACTGATGATGCCCTCTTCGTTATAGAACCTGTAATGAATAAAAATAAGATTCCTAATTTACAGAAAAATGCTGTCGTTTTCGAACACGGGGGCAAATCAACAGCACTCAATGGATAATTATGGTGTACTATTTCATTTATTTTCAGACCCTTCATTTCTAATAAATATGTAAGGGATCGAAGACTAAAATGATTGATATGTTTAGATCCATAATATAATCGCTTCGCAGCAAACGGTATGCCCATTTTATACAATATGCGTGCAAGTAAATAGATATAACCATTTTCGTTTATAGTCATGAGGATTATTTTAGAACTTGGCTTGCATAAGCGAATTAAATTATCAACAAATAGATGAATATCTTCTATGTGTTCTATTGTCGCCGTATTAATTACATAATCATAATGTTCCTGAATATCGGTTTCCTGTATATCCCCTTTAATAAACGTAATTCCTTCTTCCGAAGTATTTTCAAGCAGATCTAATCCTAACAAGCTACAGACGCGGTTCAGGTTTTTCTTTTTAAGATAGCGTAACAAATCACCACGACCACACCCAACATCTATTATAGTGGGTCTATCAATTTGCTTGCTGATATTTATTCCATTTGAAATGATGTCGAATACCTTTTCAAATAATTTAATATTAGGATTGTTGAACCAATTTGGGTGCTCTTTCTCAAAATAATCTTCGTTATATTCCATCTTATTATATTCGGAAAGTCGATCTTGAAAGCAATGCCCACAGTTTTTGCAACGATACAATGTAATATCAAGAATCTTCATTATTGGCTGGCTACTATAGCCACATATTGTGCAATTCATTGCAACTCCTTAAAAAATAATCGTTTTATATAATCAGCAGCTATGACCGTAACCGAACAGACACTTGCGGTTCCTCGTTTCCCCCCGAGTAACCGCAAGAGAATTTATTAAATTCCTGCGTCTTTCCCAAAATTATCATGTGGGGATGAGGGCTTTCAGGATTCTCTCTCCTCTGTAGTTTCTGCTACAAAAGCTACCGGCCATCGTCGGTTGTTGTCGATCAGATATCCGAGATAATGGCCGATGATACCTATAGCGATAAGTTGGACACCGCCCAATAGACTGATGGCCACAATGGTAGAAAGGTACCCAGGAACGTCGTATGGTTTGATAAGCCAAGAGATGACAACATAAAAGGCGAGAGAAAAAGAAAGCAACGATGTGATCACACCGATGATAGTTGCTATTCGAAGAGGGAGATGGGAGAACATGAGGATACCGGTCAACGCAAGTGCGAAATATTTTGACAACGTATAGCCGGATTCCCCCTGAAAGCGAGCGTCCCGTTCGTACTCGATACCAACCTGCCTGAATCCTGCCCAAGCCCTGGTACCCCGCAAATACGGATTGGCATCGGGCATCTGAAGCATGGCGTTGACGACACATCTCCGCATGGAACAGAAATCTCCTGAATCTTCTGGTATATAAATATTGGAAACGGCCCTGATAATCCGGTAGAAGGATGAAAAGACAGCCCGTTTGAGGAGGTTTTCTTTCCTTTTTTTCCTGACACCGTAAACGACATCCGCCCCTTGATACAAGCGTTCGAAGAAATGGGGAAGTATCTCAGGTGGGTCTTGCAGGTCATCGTCAATAATAGCAATGATTTCTCCCACGCATTTTTGTAATCCGATGGTCACCGCAGCTTGATGCCCAAAATTCCTGGAGAGACGAAACCCCCGGATAAAAGGGTGGATTGACGAGAGTCTCTTTATTTCGGAAAAGGAATCATCTTGGCTGCCGTCATCGACAAGAATGAGTTCAAAGTGGATACCCCCGCCATTCATAACCGACGAAACCCGCCTCACCAGGGTTTCGAGAGATGCCCTTGATTGGTAAACAGGAACAATTATACTATGCAATGGTCCTTTCATGCGCCCCCTCCAATTGCAAATTGACGCCTTAAATAGTCGCAGGCTCGCCGCATACCATCAACCATATTTATCTGCGGCTCCCAGCCTGTTTCAAGCCTAAGACGTGAACTATCAAGAACATTAACAGAAACATCAAACTTCCTTGATTTTATATACTTTACTATTACAGGTATCTTCAACTCATCTCGGATAATCGCGATTATATCATTCAAAGAATATCCTATGCCACTGGAGATATTAAAAATCCGGCCGTCTCCTTGGTGATTGATTAACTTAACAATCCCCCGCGCCACTTCGGTTACATAAAGGTAATCCCGCATATTAGTACCATCGCCCCAAATCTCTATTGGTTGTCCTTTCAAGCAATGCTCTAAAAATACGCCGATAACACCCTGACCAATATTGAGGTGCTGCCCTTCCCCGTACATGTTCGCAGGCCTACAAATTCTGTATTCAATCCCTTTCATGTTTGCATACATGGCAACATATTTTTCAATAGCCAATTTGGTAATACCATATGAACATACAGGTTCAGTTGGATGGTCTTCCCCTATCGGGTTCTTTTGAGGAATACCATACACAGTACCACCGGAGGAAATGTATATCATTCTTTTCAGTCTGCTTTTTTTGAGAAGGGATAGCCAACTCGCATGAGATACAACGTTGGTCTGGACATCATAAGATGGGTCACTCATCGATGCTCCAGGAACAGTGGTGTGAATGAGATCTATAGCAATATCAATATCTATTAATGCCCGTAGTATATCTTCGGGTCTTTCGGCATCGCCCTCTTCTATTTCGATCTTATTTTGTATGTCTGCTATTAAATTCCGTGAACCATATAGTTTGTCGAAGACCCGCACCTGATAACCTTCCTGTAGCAATAACCGACTGAGATGGCTGCCGATGAATCCCAGACCTCCCATCACAAGAATCTTTAAACTTTCATTTGTACGCGAAGAACTGTCCATACTTTTCATCAGCATTCAGTGGCCGGTTTGGTCCGGAATCTCCAACCTTCAGTCCCTTTTTCCCAGTTTTGTTTATTATGCGACCATACTGCAAGGCTGTTTTTCTCCCAGGCGGTTTCATGTACGGGTTCAAAAACCATATGATAAGGAAGGGATGAGTAAATTGCCGCTGTACATATTCCGCCGCCGCGAAGCTGAAAAAAATAATCGCTGCCTATAATCAACGCACAGTCGCCCATAAAAGTGTCTGAGAAATCTTTGGAAAAAAGACAGGGCAAATTATTCTTCCGGGCCAACTTCTTAAAATAGTTACACCCAATTTCATCTGATACAATCATAATGGCACAACTGGGATACAGTGAGTGCAACGATAAATAAATTTCTGTAAAATCATTTTCTGTGATATTTCTATCAAAACCCCATTTTTCTGAATACCTGGCAGCCCAGGTAATATAAGGCAGTTTGGGATATTTGATATTAACTCTTGAGTCAATTTCATTCTTGCGAAGAAGAAATTTTTCAATCTGGTTATTGTCCATAGAGGCGGCTAGGTAATTACTCAAATTAAAACAATGATTATATATGGATTCTCTGTTTTTAACTTTATGCTTGAAAACGATTAATGTTTTTCCTTGCTTTTCAAAGTTATCAATCTTTACAGAAATATCATGCCAGTTTGTTATTTGCGTGTCACAATTATTATCTGTCAGAATGACTTTCGGCAATTCTGACAGACTCACAACCAAACCGCGGCACCCTTCATCATCATAGGCATCCAGCATATCTTTTCTAAATTCCGAATTGATAATAAAAAAATTTACCTTTTTACCCATTATTAAAAAAAAGCGTGCGATCATGACTACATAGAAAAAGTCACCATATGTAGGTGGCGAAACTTTCATATCATATGCGATTACTGCTTCAGTAAAATCATTCGATTTGAGACTTTTCAATATATAATCGGCTTCCCTCTTCTCACACAGTCCTTTTCTCATTTTCACATAATATTTGTTTTGAAGTATGAATCTCGCCATCGGAAGCAGGACTGATTCGCCAAACGGAAGATTTTGAATATGTTTTTTTATGGCTTCTTTATGATGATTCATCGGAGTTGTGCCACCTTGTCCGGCAACGCTGCCAAATAAAAATAATTAGGGGAAGGATAATTGCAAAAACAATTAAATAACCGACAGCCATGCCAAGGGCAGAGTAATGCTTTCCAAGCACCCAGGTTGACAGCCCAACTAAGCATCCTTGAAGAATTGACAGGTATACAAGCGGCTCTTTTTTGTGCGCACGTAAATAGGTTGCCATGGGAATACATGCTGCATGGATAATCGCAGCGAGCAGAAAAAGGCCTGTCGGCAATGGCGATAGAAGCCGTTTGGCCAAGAAGTTATTGTAATAATTAAGTCCAAAGACCAATAACCAAATCGCCATCGCCCCCAATATCGTTATAACCATAACAATAATCGTCAGTCTCCAAAAAAGCTTGTCCATTTCAGCGTATTTTTTTTGTGCGACCATCATACCGAATTGTGGAACCCGGGGTGACAACCAAGCCCCACCTATTGCCAATACAGCGCCTGCGAGGGCCCATGTCAGCCCCATTTGGCCGGCTACAACCGGTCCATGATAATGAAAAAGTATTGGAGTGAACAGCGAAAAGGATAAATACCCACTTACCGAGCTTAAGGCAATCCTCCACTGGAATGGTAAAATATCTGTCAACCAACTCAAGCGTGGTCCCTCAGATTTCGTTAACACCAGGGATTTAAAGAATTCCCAATAATTTCTGCGAAGGAAAATACCTGCGTAGATAAGGCCGACACATGTCATTATGCTACCCGTCCAGAGCTCTGCACCAAGCAGGATGGCGCACCATGCTGCCGAGCTGCCGCATAATCCCTGAAAAAACCGGTAAAAATAAACATTTGATACTTGATTGCATCCCTCCAACAGGGCCCAGATGGCAACTGTAAAAAGATTGATCCCGGTAAAAACACATAGGGATACCCAGGGTAATTTCCAACTGATATACTGCGTTGGGGACTGTGAAAAAAAAACATAGCCGCCAATACTCAGGCCTACAATTACAATAGCAGCCACTATTGAATACCATTTAATGGCGATTTGCGCTAAACTAGCCAATCTCGATAAAGAGTTCGGATCACCCTCAATTCTCCTGTTTTCGCCCATCCTCAGATTCGCCCATTCGTGGCTTGCAAACTGAGTAATCGCAAGACCGATGCCTAATTCTGCAAATGTTTGTAATGCCAGGATAGATACGAAAGTGTAGTAAAATCCTTGAGTTGTTGGCGTAAATTTGGCTACAATCAAAAGGGCAGTTACAGGCCCTGCGGCAAAACCCCATATCCTTGCCAGAATGGCGTAAAAAACGGCCTGGTTCATCTCGACACGCTGTGCAAACGGCCGTATCCTGGCTTTCATATCCAGCATAAATTGCTTAGTATTGAAGACTGCAGAACCATTCATAATAATTCGATCACAGCCTGATTAGCCTTCATATGTAATAAATTGCGAACACTGGATAACATGGCTCACTCCAATTGATTACACTGCACTTATGTGCGATAAGTGCAGTGAAGAGTTAAATCTCAATCAATTTATATTTTACTTCACGCAAACGGCTATCAGGTAATGTGCCAATTTATCAAAACCTGTATGTACTACTTCATCATTCATTGAGAACATTAGAACTCGCTGAAAATGCTTTTCCAATGAATCCTGTAGTCTATCCGAAGAGTAGTTGTTGATATGGCCCACATCGCTATAGTTAGATGCATAGTTGCGCGCAGTATCGCTAGGAGTTCCAATTACTGCAACACCATGGTCAATGAGGCAATCAGAAAGACGAGCAAGAAATTCATGTTCCAGTTTTTCCTCAATATGTTCGATAACATCCAAGCAGGCCAGTCCTTCAGCCCCCCTCTCATCAGCTTCAAGCGGAATTGGTTTCTCGAGAACATCGTGCTGAAGGAACCTGATTCTTGACCAATAATTGGGCGTTGACTGTTCCACACATGGAAGTAGAACCTTATTTGCATGATTAATAAGTCTCTGATCGAAATCAACACCAATAATGAGCTTTGCCTGTGTGTCAGCAGCGAAGGTGAGAGTTCCCATTCCGTCACCGCAGCCGACATCCACTATGATACTACAACGCTTAAGCATCTTGGCCGCAAACTTATAGCGGGACAGGAAAAAGCATAATCTCTTTGGATCAAATATGTATCGATCTGTAGCATTTGGCCCTAGCAGCAGGTTCAACCCTGAAGATAAAGCCATTACCTCGTCCCAAGTTTCTTTGGTTAAATTTGACATGTTAACTCCTTTCCCGATATCGGCTCGACAGACTTTCTGCCCCCATCCATCATCAACGCGACGATATAACATCGCGCCAGCTATCTCGATTCTGCTTCCTTGTAGGCGTGGAACATCAATCGAAACCTGCATAACCACCAGCTAAATTTGCCAGACCCAGACCTTCCTAAAAATGAAGGTCTTTGGACCATTAACCCGTGGATACTTCCAAACTTAGCTTGAACTTTTGGAATAAAAAACTTCTTTAATCGTACTTGCCATACTTGCTTCACCTGGATAATATATTTTCTCTAAAGATGCACTCATCGGAGTATGACTGTCCGGATAACAGATCCGTTTTGGATTTGCAATCAACCTCTGACCATATTTTTCCGCGACCATTGCAATAATTTCTGCCGCTGTTCCAAATGACTGCCAGGACGCATCAGCTACAACTAATCTTCCCGTTTTTAACACTGATTTACAAATCGCACTTTCATCAAGAGGTGAAATAGTTCTGGGGTCTATAACCTCCACGTCAATTGATTCATTCGCAAGTTGGTCAGCAACACGCAAAGCCATCGGAACCATAGGCCCTATTGCTACAAGCGTTACATCCTTGCCCTTACGACGCACTACCGCTTGACCAAATCTTACCCTATAAGGAAAATCTGGAATATCAGCCGTCATGGAAAACAATGACCGATGCTCTACAATAATAACCGGATCTTCACCAAAGATACTTTCCAGCAACAAGCCTTTTGCATCAAAAGGAGTTGCCGGCACAGCAACCTTTATGCCCGGCAGATGTGCAAACCAAGCCTGCATGTTCTTGGAGTGCTGTGATCCTTGCCCCCACCCTTTGCCGACAATCGCTCGGATAACAACAGGTAAATCCGCTTTCCCATTAGACTTAAAGCGTAGAAGAGATAGCCAGTTGACGATGGCATCCAGAGAATACATCATAAAATCAATTCGCTGGTGAACTAGGACGGGCCGCATTCCAGTCATTGCGGCTCCAATAGCCGTGGCGGTCATCAAACTTTCAGCAACGGGAAAATCTTGCACACGTTCAGAACCAAATTTTTCCACCAAACCGCTTGTCGTTCCAAAAACACCGGTTTTATAATCTACAAGCTGCCCAAGGACAATTACATAGGAATTCATTTCCATAGCTTGAAAAAGCGCATTATTAATTGCCTTAGAATAAGAAATCTCAGACATAAAGAATCTCCTTAATATGGGCCAGGAATTGCATATTCCTGATTTTGGTTATATTCACTCAACTCTGTGTCATGTAACAATTTATCTGCAAGTGGACTATTAGTACTGTAATTCAATTTTTCCCAATTGATACAGTCGGGAAACTTGCTGCTCTTGGCAAAGGCAAATGCTGTGGAAATCTCTTTATCGATTTCACCAATTACTGTATCTTTTTCAACTGAATTTAATAAATTATGGACAATCATTTGTTCTTCGAGTAAAGTTATTGGACAATTTCTCTTCCAAAAATCCAACTCGGACGTTGGTCTATATGCCAGATAATCATCATCCTCTGGCCCTACGTGCGCATTTAAGCGGTATGTAAAGGATTCTATAAAAGAAGGCCCCCCACCTGATCTTGCCCGTTCTATAGCATCGGATATAACGGAATGAACCAAGATAACATCATTACCAAATATACCTTGAGCCTTCATCCCAAAAGAAGCAACTTTTTCGCTAATGTTTTCATTTGCTTGCCGTTTTATTTGGGGAGAATAAGTTGAGTAACGATTATTCTCACACACAAAAACCACGGGGAGCTTGTGAAGATCGGCATAATTTATTGCTTCCCAAAATATGCCTTGGTCGGTAGCCCCGTCTCCAAAACCGGCTATTACCACATTACCTTCTTTCTTGGCCTTGAGCCCAAAACCCACACCCACAGCAATAGCCACTCCACCAGTCAGAATAGCGCCACTACAAAAGTTTATATCGTGTAATGAAACTTCTTGCGAACCAGCCATACCACCATTAGCACCCGTCTCACGTCCGTATAGTTCGGAAAAGAGAGCTTTCATGGAACCACCTTTTGCAAAATAATATCCATGATTACGATGGTGACTCAGTAAATGATCGGCCGGCCTGAGCAATTCTGATAACGCTGCCGGCACTGCTTCCTGGCCCATACAAAAATGAACCGGGCAGCGTATCTCGTCAGCAGGATGATATTCCTTGATAAGAGACTCTTGACTCCTTCGTAAGCGAACCATAAACTTATATAACTTTCTAACAAATTCGGGTTTAACATCTTTTATTGATAAACTGTTGTAGCGAACCATCCTTAAAATGGTTTCGTGATTAGTCTCCATCTATTAATGACTCCTCTCTTATCGAAAATTGCCTGCTTTGACTTGCGCCAGTTGTACGCTTTGCATTGTTTTTATATTGTAATAGCAATTATCAGTCATGGAATTGGGAATCTTTCCAGCTTGAAAAGCGTTTAATAAGTCTTGTACTGCTTCTTCGATGCTATGCTCTGCCTTGAAATGTAGCTCACGCCCGATTTTTTCTGAAGAAACATGATACGAACGATTATCATCGGTAGGTGTTGTCACAATAGAGATATCAGATCCAATAACGGCTCGCACTTTTTCGGCAATTTCGGAAACGGTAAAGTTCTCAAAGCCAACATTGTATATTTTTTCATCGATGGCTTGATCGGGCCACTCCAGTGACTTCAAATAAGCCCTCACCATATCCTTGATATGAATATTGGGTCGCATTTGCTGTCCGCCAAATACCGTAATCTTCCGATTGTTCACAGCATGATTGGTGAGGATGTTTACGGTAAGATCGAGCCTAAGGCGTGGCGAATATCCGCAGACGGTTGACGGTCGCAATATGAGAGTTACAAAACCAGGCTCTTTTTTACCCAGTAAAACCTCTTCACACATAGCCTTGTACTTGGAATAGTCGGTAAGCGGCAACAGCGGAAGGTCTTCCGTAACATTTTTTTCCTCTTTAATACCGTAAACACTGGAGGATGATGCATAAATAAATCTTTTCACACCAGAAGCTTTTGAAATATCCACTAAAGGAATGAAAGCGTCATAATTAATGGATTTTCCCAATTCCGGGTCCAATTCAAAACTTGGATCATTGGAAATACAGGCAAGGTGAATAACAGCATCGCAGCCGGGAATAACTTTTTCAAGCAACGTGTTATCACGAATATCACCTTTGATCTGCTGCAAATTCGGATGGCCTTGGACGCTGCTGAGAACGTCATGTCCATAGATGTAAAGATCAAGAACTTTTACACGATATCCGGCATTGATCAATTCCGGAACCAGAACTGAGCCAACATAGCCCGCACCTCCGGTAACAAGAACAGTTTTTATATTCCCTGTATCGTTCATTTATACCCCCAATAAATTATTTTATGCCTGATCAATAATGGTTTGATCGATCCAATAATGTAAGATAGCCGCATGACAAGTTTCCGCATCGCCATATGTATCGGCTGGAACATAAAAATTGAGCATACCCATAGATCTTAGCTTGTTTTCTCGTTTCATAGCACTAAGGGTTACAACAAATCCACCTAAGTTATTCGCTTCCTCCACAGCCCGAATGACGTTCGGTGATTGACCGGAACTACTAATAGCAACAAGCATATCACCTATGCACATATGTCTCCGCAGTGGCTCAGCGAAGACATTCTCGTAACCCATGTCATTTGCAAAAGCCGTAATTAGAGATAGATCTGAAAACACTTCCGTACGTAACCGGGCATTTTTTGCCAAGTCAGCAGCCACGTGGCTGGCCATTGAGGCACTGGCACCATTGCCAATCAAGAAAATAGTTTTTTTCTCTTCTCGAATCGACAAGGTGGTCTTTTCCCACAGAAGAAAAGCTTTATCGATACTCGTTTCTGCATCATCGCTTTGAAATACTGATAAACCATTCATGATACTATTCAATTGTTTAACATGATTTAACCAGGTCATTTCGCTACATCTCCTTTTCTTCGGTACAATTAACCAAGGCTGTCCACAGTTGTGGCACAGTTTCTTTATGACGGCCTTTAAAATAAAAACTTTTACCACCATCGGCAACAGTTCTGACAAGCATGGTTTTCCAGGAACGATAATAATAGGCCGGATTTTCCTTAGGCGGTTCATCATGGTAATTTGGAGGTAATTCTAACAAGTCACACACTAATGTGGTAATGTTAGAGATCCTTCGACCCTCCTGACGTGCTACATTACGAGCCATAGACAACGCTTTTAAATAAACTTCAGGCGCCATGACAGCGCTTCCAAAGTTCATTACGACACCACCTTCAAGCGATTCAAGTATACTTGCCAAGCGTAAAAAATCAATATAACTTGTACCGCCGTAAGCAGCACCGTCAAAATTTGGATGTTCATGTGTGATGTCACACCCAATGGCAACATGAACCGTTACTGGAATGCCCAAACGATATGCATTTGCCAGGATACTGGTCTCTCTGTACGGAAGTTTTTCTTCCTCAATTGCATATCCAACCGCTTCACCAAGCCCCATCTTTTGCTGCCATGCCCACGTAACAATTTCATTGATATGACCAGTCTCTCGCCATAGACCAAAGTATCCCTCCTTAATATACAACGCGACACTTTCAGTTGTTGCACCAATTAAGGCAAGTTCAAAATCATGAATGGCGAATGCGCCATTTACTGCAATGCAGTTTAAATAACCTCTTTCCATCATATCAATGAGAAAATGCTGCACTCCAGACCTAAGCACGTGAGCTCCCATCATTAATACAACAGAAGACTTTTTCTTGTTCGCTTCAATGATTTCAGAAGCGATTTTCGTGAATTCTTGTTTAACGGCTGATGCTTTAAGAAGAGGCAATGTACTGGATAGAGAAAGGTCGTGGAGCCTATCCTCTAACGGAAGCAAGCACAGACGAGCTCTATCAAACTGGGGCCAACGATTCATCATTTCATCAGTGATGTTATATATTTTTGAATTGCTGACTTTGTAACCGGCTTTTTATTGCCAATCGTTTCTACCGATAAACACCCGGCAATATTACCTATAAACAGAAGCAATTCATCAGGTATGTTGAGAACCGCCGCCAATGAAGTAAGAGAAAAGAAAGCATCACCAGCGCCAACACGATCTACAACATTATTAGCAAACGAAGGGACGGAGAGAAAACCATCCCTTTCGCTTAAGATTGTTGCCCCCTGCCTTCCCTGCGTAACTACGAATTTACCACAATCCATTTTTTTAGCAATATCGAGCATGAGGGGTCGCAAATTAACAGAAAGTTTCCTTGTCTCGAGTCTTATCTCGTGATCAGCGATACAAATATAATCCGCGTGCGGATATCGAGTAACTGTATTGAATCCCCTATTCCCTGCATTTGCCTGGGCATTTACCGCCAAAAATTTAGCCTTCTTTGCAAGAATATCTATCATATTGTTATTTATCGCCCCATGTCCAAAATCCGCAACAATAACAATTTCATATTCATGTATTACATTTTGCAGCCAATTAAGACATTTTTCGCTTTCACTTGCAGATAATCCCGATTCATCCATGATATATACTTCAAAAAGTTTATTTAAAGAATATCCTTCAATAAATCTTCTTTTTATCGTGGTTGGCGCATTCTCTTGGATAAAGAAATGTGGAACAATATTAGGGTGCAACTGAGAACGGATAAAATCTTCATAGCTGTTCTCTCCACCTAATACTGTTAATAATTGAACATTACTAGTAAACGTTGCTACATGGTTAGCAACAGCCAGTGCGCCACCTGCAAATAACTCGTGGCTCTTATACTTCAATGCTAAAATAGGATCCTTAGAAGATTTGCCAATAGCATCGCAATACTGATATTCATCAAGAATGGTGTCTCCGACAATAAGGATTTTCAACTTTGCCATCTCATCTAAGTAGGATAAGACTTCATTCAATGAATATCTATGGCGAAAAACTGATAGATACTCCTCTACTTCTTCAGGGAAATTTGAAAAAAACCGGTTAATAAGATTACTTGAACTAAAAACAATATCCTCCGTAAAAGCCAGTTTTGCACCTATTTCATGAATAACCTTTTCTTCACGTCCAATCTTTCCAGTTGGATCAGATTCAACATTTTTAAATTCAGACCCTTTAACGTATATATCGGGTCGCAATAGCCTTAATGTTTCTTCAGCAGTAGGCCACTCATTTATAGCAACAAAATCAACAAAATGAAGAGAGGCCAGAGCTTCAGCCCGCAATTTTTCGGGGAAGGCGGGGCGATTGGGGCCTTTATCCACATAACGATCCGGTGTTACTGTGACGACAAGAACATCTCCCATACCTTTAGCTTGTTCCAGATAGCGTATATGACCGATATGAAGCAAATCAAAAACACCGTGACAATGAACAACTGTCTTCCCTCCTGCACGAAGAGAAGACAGAGCCGGAGATAGATCATCTATTTTAGTAATTTTCTGTTGAGTTACCATATGCCTTCTCCTCTAAACGGAAATTAATGAGTCCTAACAAAGGTTTGACTTGGTGTATGTCTATTACCGCTTGACTCGGTGTACCTGGCCGAACTTAGCATTGTTCTCGTAAAAAGATATGTAGCTTTTATTTTCTAAATATTCTGGTTCAGTTCCCGTCGCACAGCCAAAGAGAAACCGGACAGTATTAACAGTATTTAAATCGTGTCGAAGCCATTTGCGGTATTTATCTGGCACTCGTACAAGGCTCAACACTGACATACGCTCGCGCATAGCATTTTCGGGCAAATCTTTGAAGGGTATCGCTAACCCAGCGGCATTAAACATTGATAAAGCAATCCCATGGTCAGCTTGGATAGCAATGAGCGCCGTCGGATCAACGCCTGCAATATAATCGGCGAATTCAATAAGCTTCTTATTGGTGCACTGCACACTATCAGTATAAAATTGTTTGAATTTCTCATCAATTGACTTAAGCTTAATGTCCTCCAATTCAGCATTCGAACGGACGCGACAATTCGCGTCAAAGACACAGCCATGCGTAGTAAGATCGTGAATTAACATAAAATATGGCTTGGGGGGGCGGCTGGCGCCGCTGAGATATCTTATTGTTCTGTCGATGGCGTCAGTACCACTGGCATCTTCTGACGGTTCACCTTGCTTAATCCGCCTCAACAATCGAGGGAGCGGTGTCATTTCAAAAAACGTACCTATCTCGTATGGAATCCATTTTCTTTGATCCTGTTCACAGTATGCATGAGGCCCCCCACAATCCGCCCAGTAGTTGCCTACGATGGATACGGTATAACCCAAATTTCGTGCCACCTTAGCAACCTCAAATGGTTCAACATTATAAAGAAGCGAAGGATAAAAATCGTCACGTGATTTATAATGCGACGAATCTTCAATGACTGGATAATTGGCTTGAAGCAAAGAGGAAAGTGTGAGGTATGTATTGGAATACGACGAAAAGCTATCGGGTAAATGGACAAACCCCCGCTTTTCCATTTTCTGAACAAAAGGGTTGTCGTCAAAACTTAGTTTATCGCGAAGAACTGCGACCGATGCGTAACCATCGGGAACCACAAAATAGATATTTGGCAGATCAACTGAATTTAAGGCCTTTGCTGCAATTTGATGTCTCCAATCCTTTTTGTAATCCTCAGAATAGATAGCCCTATGATCAAACATAATCGGTAAAGAACCCCGGATTAGCACTGATAATGAAGCAACAGTTAAGCTCAGCGAAAAAACAAGAGCTACCAAGTGAAATTTACTGAATTTTGATAATAGTGAGATTATCCAAAAAAGGAGGAGCACAAATATAGCATAGCTGACAGGTCGCACAAATGGTGTTACTCCAAGAGTTGGAAAAAGACTTCGGATGGGCATGTAAAGAAATAGCAATAAGAACCCTGCGTAAAAAATGGGGAATAACCGATAAAACGCAATGCGAAATAAAAAACGAGATAGAATAAAAGTTGCTGGGATGGCCAATACCGAGATGGTCATAATGGCCAACAGCGAAAACTTCAGAAACAGCGTTTTGTTGAATGCGCTTTCCAGAAAATTCGCAGAAAAAAAATACAGAAAAGGTGAAGCAACAACTAGAAGTCCCGTGAGAATAGAAAATATATTTAACGTTTTATCGCTCGCATGGAGAAATATTTTTTTAAACGGCATTTTTATTCTCCATTACTCTAAAGGGCACAAGCAGATATCAAGTCCGTTGTGTACCCACTGTTTGTTCACGCTTTTGGGTTGAAAAATGATCTCTGAAAGCAGCCTCAAAATGATCCTGGGTATAAATGGTTAAAGATATCCTCTCTGCCTCGGAGCAGTCTGTGCTGATGAGCAACGTTCCTTTGCCATACTGAGGGCTTTCAAAAAACTTCCGGAGCCATTACGGAACTTCCGAAGTTCATAACTATACCTTTTTCATGGTTTTGTGCGGCTTTGCCAAATTGCAGAAGATCGTTATATGATAAAGGTCTGTAGCTGCACCATTACAGTTCGGATGCACGTGGATTATATCATATCCTATCCCTACATGTGCTGTAGCTGGTATGCCGAACCGGAAAGCGGCAGCTAATATGCTTATTTCTTTATAATGGTAATTTCCTTCATCTATTTTCTTTACCTATTGCTTTTCCCATACCGGTTTCACTATTTTTCTTATAGGATTCGTTAATAATATCGTGTAATTTCCCAGTTTCTTCCCACAAACCAAATTGGCCTGCATGTATACATTTGGCTACGCTTTCTGTCGTAGCACCAATAAAAGTGCAAATTCATAATCATGTATTATGCCTGCCCCATTCATTGACAGACAAGAGATATATCCCCGTTCCATGAGTTCTATTATATATCGCTGAACGCCTGACCTGAGAACATGTGCTCCCATCATAAAAGTTATGGCGCTATTATTTTTTTTGCTTTTATTATCGAATTAGCAATAGTGCTAAACTGGGTAATCAATCCGCGGTCTGCAGAATTTCGTGGCATATTAATAATTGAAATATCTAAACCATGTTCCATTTCCGAAATAGATTTAATATTAAGGTCTGATCGATCAAATAGAGATAATTGCATCATTTATCCAAAATATACGGCAGTGCTTCTGACCAGTTTGAAGCTATAAAATCCGGCATTGGAACAAGGTTGCCTGAAACAAAGTTATTCCCCATAAAAATTGTTTTACATCCAGCCCGTTTGCCAGCCTCAATGTCGATTTGTTTATCACCAACCATAAAAGAGCGAACAAGGTTAATATCCAATTCTTTCGCAGCCCTGACAAGCATCTCAGGCGATGGTTTGCGACAAGAGCACCGTTCTTCAGGAGAATGGAAACAGTAATAAAAAGCGTCTAATTTTATACCGTGTCTATCTAAGTCGGCAAGAACCTGATGGTGGACTGATTCGGCTTCTTCGGAGGATATTCTCCCTCTTCCCACACCTGACTGATTGCTAACCATAACTAATTGGAATCCATATCCTTTAATTTTGGTTAGCGCTTCTACGACTCCTGGCAGCAGTTGAACTTGTTTTGGATCTTTCGGATATCCAACATCATAAATGATTGTCCCATCACGATCTAAAAAAACAGCTTTAAGTTTATCCATAAATCTCTTTTTCAACTATTTCGCAAATAATATGCTCAATGAGCAGGTGTATTTCTTGAATGCGGGGCGTGTCGACGGATGGGGCCTTGATAACTATGTCACTTATTTTGGCTATCTCTTTTTCTGCCTGACCGGTAAGGAGGACTGTTTTGATCCCAATATCGCATGCTACCCTGAAGGCTTCAAGAACATTCCCGGAACTGCCGCTTGTGCTGATGCCAAACAAAACATCGCCTTTTTTACCAAGTGCCTTTACCTGGCGGCTGAATATATGGTCGTAGGAATAGTCATTGGAGATTGAGGTCAATACTGATGTGTCTGTGGTTAGCGCTATGGCCGGCAACGGCTCTCTATCCTTATAAAATCTGCACAGGAATTCGCCAGCAATGTGCTGGGCATCCGCTGCACTGCCCCCGTTGCCGCAGATCATGAGCTTGTTGCCGGATTTGATAGCATCAACAATTAATTGGGCGGCATCGCCAATATTTTTGAGTGTTGCCTCATCAACAAGCAGGACTTGTAGGTTGAAAATTGTTTCCGTTATTCGTTGTTTTATCATATTTTACGGATCAAGGATTAGAAAATTCAAATTGCATTTCATCAGATTTCTATCCGATTTTATCAGTGGCGAAAACTGCTTTCATTAACCGTCGGAAACCTTATAGCCTTTTCTGTGGCTTTCGGTAATCGATGACCCACCCCGTTATTTTGCTTATTAAAGGTTTTTTTGATGATCAATGGAGGAGATTTTTGTGCTTACCGTGTTTAATTGGCACTTTGTTTTTCCATAAGATACAGTGCGCGCTTGGTATCTGCGATTGTTTCGCGCTTGATGAGTGAAAAATATTCGCCGAAGGAGGCTTCGAAGTGTTCCTGATCGTAATCGGGGAATACATCCTCCCGGGAGTGAAGAAGTCTTTGCACCTGCGAGTCGTTCTTGGGAACAAATTCGATGATCAGAGACCTGCATAGAAGGCGTAAAAAGGCGGCGATATGGCTGAAGGGCACGTTGTTGGAAATCGCGAGATGGTGAACCAGGGCCAGTGCAAGGACCGTATCCGCCGGTCCCCTGTTGATCAGAGAAAGACGTTCTTCGTTTGCCCAGCCGATCGATGGGCTGGGGTTAGTCAAATCCAGACATAACGGCAACATCTTTGTTTCTTTGTTTTCCTGCATCTGCCGGTAATTCTTTTCCACTGCGGCGGGATCAACATCAAATGCAATCGCGTCAATATCCTTGGCCATGGCGATTCGACTGAATAGGCCTGTATTGGCTCCCAGATCCCAGACGGTGCGTGGTTTGCTTTCGCTGAGATATGCTTCCACCAGTCGTTTTTTGTGCATCACGGCTTCTTGCGAATAGTTCGTGTCTTCATAATATTCTGCCCATTCTGTGCCTTGTGGCTGCCATGCAAGCTTACTGATGGTAGATTCTAAATTATCAATTATATTTTGAAGAGACTTTCTGTTGATCGTTCGATTACTTATATTGACCTGCTTACCAGCAAAATGTTTTTGGCTTTTTGAATGAAGATGGATGTGCGATAATAAAGAAAATCTGAGCCGACTATTCGCAGGTAAAAGCCTACTCGCTAAATCTAATGGGATGCCATCTATGTATATCCTTAATAATTGACTCAGCCTGACATCGGTATATGCCATCAAGGCAAGGGGCGCAAGGAAATGCTGACAGAACTGCCTGTAAGCAATCCATGGCTTACCTTCCTGGTATTTCTCGAAGGAGAGGGTATCAATCAGGATGGACTTGCCATTCCTGAACTGTATGTTGTATGCGCTGCCATCTTTCAGCGACATCCCGAAATCGAGGGCTATCTTTTGAATCTTAAGGGTGGCGAGAGCAGCGTCTTTTAACTGGCTGAAACACCATTCATAGGGATAGGAGATGAATGGGATAATCTCCGGCTGGATGATTTTGTAGGGATTGTGCGGGGGATCCACCTCTTTGTGGGGAATCAGCAACCCTTCCCGGGTAAGTCTCTCATACAAACCTGATTGCATTAACAGGTCATAATCGGGCTTATATGGATTATTTATCTGACGATAAAGGATGTCATTATGTTTGAAGAGAAAACCGCTGGGGTCGCGGAAGGAACTTGGGAGGCGGTCGGTTACGGGGGTCATTTATCCTGTTTCCTGGAGAAGCGGTTGCTGAAGAAATTCCTGATTTTCTGCCAGTACATTTTAATAGCAAATAATCCGCCGATAACAGCTGCTATCAGGACTTGAAAAACATAGCTTCCAGTGCCGGGATCAAGATAGGCATAAGCAACATTCGGATAAACAAATAAAAAGAATAACAGCAGCATTTTCGTTTGTTCACTCTCTGAAAATCTTTTTTTTAGCCACAGAATATATTGGCGAAGATAATGCTGTAAAGACGTTCGCCAATCATGAGGATCAAGAAAATCTGTTGAGCGTATCCATTTCTGCCTTAAGCCTTTCGTACTCCTCCCTCTTCCGCTGCATGAACGTCTCTGTCTGGTTCATCTTCTCCTTCATGCCTTCAGGGGTGAGGATGTACATGTATCCAATCTTGTTGTTGGAGTTTTTGAAGCTTTTTGCCTTAACATAGCCCTTCTGGATTAATGCCTTAATGATATAATTAACGCTGCCGAGGCTCAAACCGAGCCTGTTTGAAAGGGCCCGCTGGGTTATTTCATTTTCTGCTGATATTTCGAGTAATGTCTTGAACTGTGATTCTTTCATATAAGAGCTTCAAAAACTGCTGTTCAAGGTTCTACGTTCAATGTTCAATGTTAATTCTTTCGAGGCGAAGACTTTAGATAACGTATAAGCCCGTTTAACAGATTTGTCAGTTTTACACACCTATAAAAAATACTGTTGGAGACTTCCTTATCAATATATTCTAAATCTAATGCTGCATAACATAGGCTTTTAACTTCCGAAACAGAGCCTCTTGAAAATATTAGAAACTGAATGAATTCTTTATTGCTGCCTCTGTCAAAACCTTCTGCGATATTTGACATAACTGAAATCGCAGCTCTTTGAATCTGATCTCTGAAGCTATAATCTTTAATATGAGAAAATGCCTTATAAATTTCTTTCAGCAATTCCCTTGCTTCTTTCCAACACTCTATATCTTCAAATTTTTCTATTTTCATATTTTAACTTCGAACGTTGAACTTCGGACGTTGAACTGATTTAAGGCAGGCTACCGCCATTATTAATAAGACGGGAAATAGCAAAGGGATCAGGATTTGTAACTCGTTCAAACATTGAACATACCAATTTTATGTTGCAAGTACATGGAAGTCAAGAAATATTTACATGGCGCAAGGGAGACAATTCTTAATTTTTAATTCAAAATTCTTAATTCTTGATAGTCTCGTAAAAAGCCCCCATCCCCATTCCCCTACTCAACTCACTCACCCTACTCAACCGCCTTCCATGCCTTTCACAATTCATAATTCAAAACTCATAATTCAAAACTCATAATTCAAAATTGTTTTTCCCTGGGTAGGCTACCGCCGTTGGATGTGTTGTAACATCTTAATATAATGAATAAACTAAGCATATCGTGACGAGTTATCAGGGATATTTTTTTGTTCTTTATGGAATTAATTATAACAGGTTGTTTCCCCCGCCCGCATGTGATAAGTATCACACATTGTTACATTTATCAAGAAAAAACTTTTTTATTGCCTTGACAAGATTAATATCCCAGTATAAGATTTTTTTAAAGGATTACTAATTTCATTAGTCTTGATAAATAATAAAGGGGGCACATTATGAATACCAAGAAGGTTTTTTACAGTTTATTTGTTGTTTTTTTAGCCCTGCAGATTCTATTTCCAGCACCGCTTCTTGCCGATGCCATAGGAAAATTCAATGAAGTACGCGGTGATGTTTCCCTGTTGAGGGCAAAGACAACCACCACGCCGAAGGTTGGCGATGTTGTCCTGGCAAAGGACGTCGTAGCAACAGGTGATAACGCAAGGGTAAAACTGTTGTTAAACGATGATACCCTGCTCAGCGTTGGTCAGAAGTCAAACCTTGAGATTACGGAATTTTTACTTGAAAAAAACAATAGGAGCGGCGTTATCTCGTTAAAGACCGGCACCATGCATACGAAAGTTGAAAAATTTCTTAATCCGAGTTCCAAATTTGAAGTCCATACCCCTACGGCCGTTGCAGGGGCAAGGGGAACCGCGTGGCTAACTCTTGTCGAACTTGCCGCTCAATCCGCGGCCAAGTCATCATTCTACGCTTTGGAGCAATCCGTTTTTGTCTTAAACCCGGCGTTTCCGACACAAGTCGCAACAGTTGTAGCCGGAAATTTCTCAGTGGTAACAGCAGGCGCTGTACCGACAGCAGCGGCAGCCTTTCCAGCAGCGGCAATACAGGGTATCATGGGCCAGCTTGGTGTAGCAATGCCTGCCACAGGAGGAGGAGCAGGCGCTGCAACCGGGGCAACAACAGCACAAACAACGGGTACGGCCGGTGGTGGAACAGCAGCCGGTGGTGGTACGAGTGCCGGTGCGGGTGCAGGAAGTACGGGTGCCGCAGGCGCAGGTACAGGGGCTAGTTCAGCTGCAGGTGCAACGGGCGCAGGTGCCGCAGGGGCAGGTACAGGGGCAGCCGGCGCCGCTGGCGCTGCAGGAGCAGCGAGTGCAGGTGCTGCAGCCGGTGCAGCTGTAGGGGCAGGCGTCGGTGTTGGAACCATTGCAGCGGCAGCGGCAGTAGCGGCGGCAGCCGTAGGTGCGGTAGCAGCGGCAAGCGGTGGTGGTGGTGGAAGTACAACCCCTACACATACAGCCACAAC